>NZ_AEPN01000005.1:0-168855 GCF_000185925.1 Paracoccus sp. TRP
GGTCACGTCTCGACGGAAATCAACAGCCAGAGGTTTGGCGAGTAATATTTGCGGTCGACGCTGTGTATCCACCCGAAGGAGCCAGATGAGGCCTCCCCAGTGGAAGAGTGAAATGCGCTGATGACGATCCGGTGCGGCGAAGCACCTTCGCGCATCAGAGAAAAATATCTGGAAGCGAGGGGAATGGCGACTGAACGAACGTCCGCTGTCGCGGCGTCAAAAACACTCCGCGAACGGCGACTATTCGGTGGGAAACGGACCCGTCTAGGAACGGGGTGCCAGAGACCGCGTCCACCCTTCTATAGCCATCGCTGCGCTGATCCAGGGTGCAACATCACCGATAGGCCCGCTGCAATACCACAAGAGGGAGTCGGCTTCTTCTCGCACCCAGGCCACCAGTTCCGCAGCCTGGCGTGAAGTATAGGACACGATTGCCCCACTTGCCGCGTGCCAATGAATCCTGGCGATCGCTGATCAAAGCTCAACGCCGCATGCACCATCCGCTCTCACCTCTTCGCCAGCGAAGCGATCGATAGTGGCTTCGAATTCCTTTATCGGTCGCAGCAATCGCTGGCTGTGCACCGCCGCGAAATCAGCTTTATCGAAAAAAGGGGGAAATGAATCTCCCGAGGCTCCGCTCTATTTGATCGGGCGCTTATATTGTGCGGGAAACGGAGGTTTACGGCGGTATTTGGCGTTCTTAAATTGGGCCGAAACAGGAAGCGTGGCGGAGACGAAGGGATTCGAACCCTCGAGACGGTTTCCCGTCTGCACCCTTAGCAGGGGTGTGCCTTCGACCACTCGGCCACGTCTCCGCTGCCCCGTATATGGGGCGAGCGGCGGGGAAACAAGGGCTTTTTGACTGACCGGCGCAGTTGCAAAGCCCGGCCTGTATGCCGTCGTTTTCAGAGTATTTCGACCAGAACACTGCATGGTTTGGCGCAAGCCGCGCGGGAGACCACCGGCCTGTCGGCCTGACACGCCGCAGCTGTCCGGCCAAAGCTGTTGTGAACAGGCCACAGTTAGGCTTATCAATGGATTGCGGGCAGGAGGAACGCTTGGTGGGCGTCCCGCAGAACGCATCTTGCGGGGCGCGTCAAAAGGGCAGGGAGGGGCAAGAGGGCCATGCGTGCTTCCTCGGAGGCTATGGGTTTGCCTGTGTCCGCCGCATGCAAGAGGTGCGGGCGGTGACGGGGGCGGATCGCAGCACGCGCCACGAACAGCGCGAGATGGTGACACTGGTCACGGCGCGGGTGCGCGATGCCGCCCTGCGCAAGCCATATGTGGTCGATGCCGGGACCGATCTTGCAACGTTGTGTCGCGAACTCGCGGCCCGTGCCCTGACCGATGCGCTGGTGCGGGACGGAAAGCGGCTTGGCATCTTTACCGCCACCCAGCTGGTCCGGGCGATCCTGCGCGATGAGCCGCCACAGGCGCTGGCGGTGCGCGATTTCACCAGCTTCACCCCTTGGTCCGTGGCGGTGGACGACGATCTGTACGATGCGATGATGCTGATGCTGCGCCACCGTATTCATCGCGTTCTGGTGCGCGATGGCGATGAAGTGGTGGGCATTCTCAGCCAGTTCGATCTGATGAGCTTTCTGGCCAGTCACTCGCATCTGATCGCGGCCGAAATCTCGCGCGCCCGTAGTCCGGGTGAGCTGGCCGAAGCCGCTGCCGGGGTTGAGCCGCTGATCCGCGCCCTGCATGCCGATGGCGTACGAAGCGAGATCATCGCCGAGCTCGTTGGCCGTCTGAACCGCCAGATATTTCGTCGGCTGTGGCAGATGCTGGCCCCCCGGCCTTTGCAGGAAAACAGTTGCCTGATCGTCATGGGCAGCGAGGGCCGGTCCGAGCAGATCATCCGCACCGATCAGGACAATGCGCTGATCCTGCGCGACGGATTCCGCTTTGACGGGCTGGAGCGGGTGACGCAGGCCTTTACCGATACGCTGATCTCGTTCGGCTATCCCCCCTGTCCCGGGGGCATCATGCTAAACCGTCCGTTATGGTGCCAAAGCGTACAGGACTTTGGTGACAGTATCCGCGACTGGGTCCATGGCTCGGACCCCGAGGGGCCGATGCATCTGGCGATCTTTCTTGACGCCGCCGCGGTTGCCGGGGACGAGCGGTTGCTTGCCGCCCTGCGCGACCGGCTGCGGCGGGTCCTGACCGGGGGCGACAGCTTTTATGCCCGTTTTGCCTTGGCGATCCGGCAGTTTGACGGCGGTGCAGAGGGCGGCTGGTGGCGGCGTCTGCCCGGTCTGCGCGGACCCGAGGCGGCCGAGATCGACCTGAAAAAGCTGGGGATATTTCCGTTGGTCCATGGCACGCGCGCATTGGCGCTGGAACACGGGATCACATTGCCGGGCACTCAGGCCCGTCTGGCGGCGCTGGCCGGGGCCGGGCGGATCGATGCAGGGCTTGCCCGCGACGTTGCTGACGCCCTGCATTGCATGATGGGGCTAAAGCTTGACAGCAACCTCGCGCAGATTGCCCGTGGCCAGGCCCCTGACAACAGCATCCGCCCGTCCGAACTGGGCCGGCTCGAGCGCCAGGCCTTGCGCGATTCGCTGAACATCGTGCGCGAATACAAGCAATGGCTTGGCCAGCATTACCGGTTGGATCTGCTATGAGACGGCGCGACGGACCCCGGCCCGAGGTGCTGTTGGCGCTGTGCGGCGCGGGCTTTTTGCTGTTCAACTTTCCGCTGCTGCTGATCTGGGACCAGCCTTTGACTATCCTTGGGCTTCCACTTTTGCCGGTGGTGCTGTTCGTGGTCTGGGGCGGGCTGATTGCGGCGCTGGCATGGGTCAGTGCCCGCAGCGCCCGACCGCCCCGCAGCGACCGGGCCGGGAACCGGAGGAAGGGCGAATGATCCAGCCCGGTTTCGTTCTGGCAGCCTCTTTTGGATATCTGGTCCTGCTGGTGGCGGTCGCAGCACATGGAGATCGCCGCGCAGGGCAGGGCCGGTCGCTGATCGACAGCAGCCTGGTCTATGCGCTGTCCTGGGGGGTCTATTGTTCGGCCTGGACCTATTTCGGCAGCATTGGCCGCGCGGCTTTGGGTGGGGTCTGGTTCTTGCCGATCTATCTGGGGCCGATGCTGGCCATGCTGCTTGCATGGCTGGTGCTGCGCAAAATGGTGCGGATCGCGCGCAGCTATCGCATCACCTCGATCGCGGATTTCATTGCCAGCCGCTACGGGAAAAGCCCGCTGCTTGCCGCGCTGGTGACACTGATCACCGTGGTCGGCATCCTGCCTTATATCGCCTTGCAGCTGAAAGCCGTCTCGGCCGGTTACGAGGCATTGACCGGGGGGCAGGGCCAGTCTGACATGGCCTGGTGGCGCGACGGCACGCTTTACATGGCGTTGTCGCTTGCGGGCTTCGCGGTGGTCTTTGGCACCCGCCACCTTGACCTGTCCGAGCGGCATGAAGGCATGGTCGCCGCCATCGCCTTTGAATCGGCGGTCAAGCTTGCGGCTTTTCTGGCGGTGGGGGTTTTTGTCACCTACGGGCTTTTCGCAGGCATGGGCGATATCTGGGCACGGGCGCAGGCACAGCCTGATATTGCCAATCTGCTGCGCCTTGATGGGCTGGGATTCGAAGGATTTCAGGGTGCGCAATGGTTCGCGCTGACTCTGCTGTCGATGCTTTCGGTGCTGATGCTGCCGCGCCAATTCCAGATGATGGTGGTGGAATGTGTCGATGAAAGGCACATCCTGCGCGCAGCCTGGCTGTTTCCGGCTTATCTGCTGCTCATCAACATCTTTGTCCTGCCCATCGCCATCGGCGGCATGTTGATGATGGGCGACGCAGGGGCGGGGGCGGAAAGCTATGTGCTGACCTTGCCCCTGTCACAGGGGGCGGCGTGGCTGGCACTGCTGGCCTATATCGGCGGGCTTTCGGCAGCGACGGGTATGATCATCGTTGAGACGGTCGCGGTCTCAACCATGGTCTGCAACGATCTGGTGATGCCCGCGCTGCTGCGCAGTGGGCGCTTTGCCCAGGCCGGGGGCGACCTGACGCGGCTGCTCTTGAATATTCGCCGGGCCGCGATCCTTTTGGTGCTGCTGCTGGGCTATCTGTATTTCCGCGTCGCGGGTGAGGCTTATGCGCTGGTCTCGATCGGGTTGATCAGCTTTGCCGCCGTCGCGCAATTCGCCCCGGCGCTTTTGGGTGGCATGTATTGGCGCGGCGCGACGCGGGCGGGGGCGCTGGGCGGGCTGATCGGTGGGTCTTTGGTCTGGGCCTATACGCTGATGCTGCCTTCGGTCGCCCGGTCGGGCTGGATCGGGGCAGATTTCCTTGATGGCCCATTCGGTCTGACCTTTCTGGCACCGCAACGGCTTTTCGGCCTTTCCGGTTTCGACGAACTGACCCATTCGCTGTTCTGGAGCCTGCTCGTCAACATTGCGCTTTATGTTGGCCTGTCGCTGATCGGCCGCGCCTCGGCGCGCGAGGCAAGCCAGGCGCTTTTATTCGTCGATGTGTTCGAGCGTGGGCAGGCCCAGCCGGTGTTCTGGCGCGGTCGGGCGCGGCCCGAGGATCTGCGCCGCCTTGCCGGGCGTTTTCTGGGGGCGGCCCGGGCCGAGGCGCTGTTTCGTGACCATGCGCGCGAAACGGGAACGGCGCTGGACAGTCTGACCGCCGATGCACGGCTGGTGGATCGGGTGGAACGTCAGATTGCCGGGGCTATTGGCACGGCCTCGGCCCGGGTAATGGTCGAATCGGCTTCGCAGGAGGAACCGCTAAGCCTTGATGATGTGCTTGAGATCATCGACGAGGCCTCGCAGGTGCGCGTCTATGCCCGCGAACTGGAAGAGGCGACCATCGAGCTGCGCGCTGCCAACGAAAAGCTGAAAAGCCTCGACCAGCTCAAGGATGATTTCATGTCCTCGGTCACGCATGAATTGCGCACGCCCCTGACCTCGATCCGGGCGCTGACTGAGCTGATGCTGGACACGCCCGATATCGAGTCCGCTCAGCGTGATGAGTTTCTGGGGATCATCCTGTCGGAAAGCGAAAGGCTAAGTCGGCTGGTCAATCAGGTGCTGGATCTGGCCAAGATCGAGGCGGGCGTGGCAGAATGGCATACGACCCGCGTGGACATGAAGGCGCTGATCGCCGCTGCCCTGCGCGCCACGGCCGAGCTGTTTCGCGAACACGGGACCGAGGTGGCGCTGGACCTGCCCGAGCGGGTGCCCATGGTGCTGGCTGATCCCGACCGGCTGACACAGGTGCTGGTGAACCTGCTGTCGAATGCGGCCAAGTTCGTCCCCAAAGGGCGAGGCCGGGTCCAGATCGTGCTGCTGCAGCAGGGGGATGAACTGGTCGTCAAGGTGCGCGACAACGGCCCCGGTGTTGCGCCCGGGGATCAGGCGACGGTGTTTGAAAAGTTCCGGCAGGGCGGCGATGCGTGCAACCGTCCCCCCGGTACCGGGCTTGGTCTTCCGATCAGCCGGCAGATCGTTGTTAATTTGGGGGGCAGGATGTGGCTGGAATCCCGGCCGGGGCAGGGCGCATGTTTCGCCTTCAGCCTGCCGTTACAGAGTCAGGGGAGGAGCTGATGACGGACAAGGTACTGATCGCGGATGATGAGCCGAATATCGTCGTGTCGCTGTCCTTCATGCTCAAACGCGAGGGGTATGAGGTCCTTGTCGCGCCGGACGGGTTGCAGGCGCTTGATATGATCCGCAGCGACCCGCCCCGGCTGGTGCTGCTTGACGCGGCCATGCCGGGGATGAACGGCTTTGACGTTTGCGAGGCGGTGCGCGCCGATCCCGGCCTTTCGGGGGTCCGCATCCTGATGCTGACCGCCAAGGGGCGCGAGACGGACATCGCCCGCGGCATGGGGGCGGGGGCCGACGCCTATGTGACCAAGCCCTTCTCGACGCGCGAACTGATCGTTCGTATCCGCGAGCTGCTGGCATGAGATCCGCCACCCGCCTCCTGTTGCCTGTCGTCCTACCGGGTCTGGCGGTGGCGCTATGGGTGCTGGGTGGCATGGCGCTGTTTTATGCTGCCCTGTCGCCCGAGCGGCGCGAGGGGGTGTCCGCCGGGCTTGCGCCGGCGCTGGCCGAAGGCGGCGCGCTGATCTTTGGCTGGTGGCTTGCTGGGGCGGTGCTCGCTGGCTGGCTTGCCGCGCGTCTTTACGCCCGCCATGTTGCAGCCCCGGCGCGGCTGGCTGATGCGGCGCGGCTGCTTGCCGGGAATGCCGATGCGCCCCGCGCGCAGGCTGCTGGCCCCGAGGCGCTGTCCGGGCTGGCCGAGGCGCTGAACCGTCTTGCCGACGAACGTCGGACCTTGCAGACCGACATGGCGCGTCTGGTGGCCGAGGCCCAGCACAAGGTCGCGCAAGAGCGCGACCAGCTTGGTGCGCTGATGGCTGAGCTGCGCCAAAGCGTGATCGTCTGCAACCTTGATGGTCGCATCCTGCTTTACAATGACCATGCCCGCAGCATGTTCCGCCGGGTCTCGGGCGGGGGGGATGTGATCGGGCTTGGCCGCTCGATCCATACTGTTATCGAGCGGGCCCTGATCGACCATGCGCGCGATACTGTGGACCGCCATATCGCACGGGGAGAGGCGCCCGTTTCGGCGCAATTCGTTACCACCACGCCAGCGGGCAGTCTGCTGCATGTCGTGCTGGCCCCGGTTCGCCCGCAGGCCGGGGAATCCGATCAGATCAGTGGCTATGTGCTGCTGGTTGATGACATTACCGGCGATTATGCCGCCCAGTCCCGTCGCGACCGTCGCCTGATCGAGCTGACCGAGGCCAGTCGCGCCTCGCTGGCCAATATGCAGGCGGCGCTGGACATGCTGGATTATCCCGACCTGCAACCGGCCGAGCGGGACGGCTTTCACGCCATCGTCCGCGATGAGGTAACGGCGATGGGCCAGCGGCTAAAGGCGATGACGGCGGATGCCTCGCAAGAGATCCTGACCCGCTGGCCGCTGCAAGAGATGCTGGGCGACGACCTGCTTGCTGCCGCTTCGCGGCATGTCCAGGTACAGACCGGGGCCGAGGTTGCGGTCGGGAATGCCGATGACGGGCTGTGGCTGCGCGTTGACAGCTTTTCCCTGATTCAGGCGCTTGGTGCACTGGCGGTGCAGGTCGCGGGGGCGCAGTCATCCCTGACGCTAAGACTTGCCCCCGCAGCAACGCCGGGCTGGGCGCATCTGGATCTGGTCTGGCCGCTTGAGGTCGGGACGGGGCCGGGCACTGCCGGGGCCGTCGCTGGTCAGGCCGAGGTGGACCGTGCCCGTGACATCGCGGAACGTCACGGCGGTGAATTGTGGCTGGAACAGGACCGTCCGGCGGGGCAGTCCTTCTTTCGCTTTCTGCTGCCGACCGCCCTGTCCGGACCCGAGATCGCCTGGCCCGAGTCCCGGCCCGAGTTCTATGATTTTGACCTGTTTGCGGCCAGCGATTCCAGCCGCTCTTTGGACGATCAGCCGCTGGATCAGCTGACCTATACCGTCTTTGATACCGAGACGACGGGTCTGAATCCGGCCGAGGGCGATGAAATCATCCAGATCGGCGCGGTGCGTATCCTGAACGGCAAGCTGTTGCTGGGCGAGCGGTTTGACCAGATTGTCGATCCGGGCCGCGAGATCCCCGAGGCCTCGATCCCCTATCACGGCATCCACCCCGAGATGGTGCGGGGTCAGCCGCGTATCGCCGAAGTGCTGCCCGTTTTTCACGCCTATGCCGCCGATACGGTGCTGGTCGGGCATAACGTTGCCTTTGACATGCGGTTTTTGCAGATGAAAGAGGGAGTGACAGGCCTGCGCTTTGACCAGCCGGTTCTGGATACGCTGCTGTTGGCCAGTATCGCCCAGCCCCATGAACCTTCGCATTCGCTTGAGGCGATTGCAGAGCGGTTGGGGATCGAGGTCGCCAATCGCCACAATGCCGCCGGCGATGCGCTGGTGACGGCGCAGGTGTTCTTGCGGCTTTGGCCGCTGTTGCAGGCGCGGGGCATTGCGACGCTGGGTCAGGCACGTGCGGCGGCCGAGAACTCGTATTATGCGCGGCTGCGCTACTAGCGTCGGGGGCGGCTATGGACCAGCTGCAAGGGATGTTCCAGAAATCCAGAAGGGGGAGTATGCGGCGGCCCAGAGCATTTCCGAAGGAGCTGTGACATTGGCCACGCTGAAGGATGTCGCGCGTGCGGTGGGCCTGTCGATCACACAGGCCAGCCGGGCATTGAACGATCATTCCGATGTCAGCGAGATGACGCGTAAACGGGTCAAGGCCGCAGCGTGTTCGCTGAATTATCAGGCGAATATCTCGGCGCGCAAGCTGGTGACGGGCCGCTCGGGTAGCGTTACCAAGGCACCGCGGCGTGACAGCCGGGAGCTGCCGGCAGATTGCCTTGCCGGTCTGCTGGAGGGGCGGCCGCTTAAGGAATTGCAGCGCGTCGGCCCGCATGAACTGATCATCCGTAATTCGACCGGCCCTGCGCCGGAGTGACCTGACGAGGACCGACATGACCTTTCCCGACCGTGCCGCAATCGAGACCATGGATGCCCAGGACCCGCTGGGCCATCTGCGCGATGTCTTCCTTTTATCCCCGGACGAGGTCTATCTGGACGGCAACTCTTTGGGTGTCCCGACCCGTGCCGCTCAGGATGAACTGATGCGCGCTGCCCGTGACGAATGGGCGGGACAGCTGATCCGCAGCTGGAACAGCGCCGGTTGGTTCGACCTGCCCGTCGAACTGGGCGATCGTATTGGCGGGCTGATCGGCGCGGCTGCAGGACAGGTGGTGGTGGCCGATACCACCTCGATCAACGTCTATAAGGCGCTGCATGCCGCCATGAGATTGCGCCCGGGGCGCAAGGCAATCATTGCGGAAAGCAGCAGCTTCCCGACCGATCTGTACATCGCTGAGGGGGTCGTTTCGACCCTGCCCGGGGCACGGCTGCGGCTTGAGGGCGTGGATGGCGCGACGATCGAGGAGATGCTTGATGGCGATGTCGCCGCGGTGCTTGTCAATCATGTGGACTATCGCACCGGAGCGTTGCGCGACATGGCGGCGCTGACGGCGCGCATCCATGCGGCGGGCGCCGTCGCTGTCTGGGACCTGTGCCATTCTGCCGGTGCGCTGCCGGTCGGGCTGGATGCGGCGGGTGCGGATTTCGCCGTGGGCTGCACCTATAAATACCTCAACGGTGGGCCGGGCTCGCCCGCCTTTATCTATGTCGCACAGCGGCATCAGGGGCAGGTGTCGCAACCCCTCAGTGGCTGGTGGGGACACGCCCGGCCTTTTGCCTTTGAGACGGGGTATGAGGGTGATACCGGCATCCGCCGTTTCCAATGCGGCACCCAGCCCATCCTGTCGATGCGGGCGCTAAAGGGCGCGTTGCAGATCTGGGAGGGGGTGGACCTGCACCAGCTTCGCGCCAAGAGCATTGCCCTGACCGATCTTTTTATCCGGCTGGTCGAAGGGCGATGCGCCGGGCTGGGACTGACGCTTGAGACCCCGCGCGAGGGCGCCCGGCGCGGCAGTCAGGTTGCATTGCATCACGATCACGCCTGGCCGGTGATGCAGGCACTGATCGCGCGCGGTGTAATCGGCGATTTCCGCGCACCCTCGACCCTTCGCTTTGGCTTTACGCCGCTTTACCTGCGCTATGCTGATGTGCTGCGTGCGGTCGATGTGCTGGAGGATATCTTGCGCAGCGAAAGCTGGCGCGATCCGCGCTTTGCCGTAAAGGCCGCCGTGACCTGAGGAGTTATTCGTCCGACGGGGGACAGACCCGGACCTTGGTCCCCCATTCTGCGCAGCGTCGCGTCAGGTCCTCGGGTAATGGCTGGTCGATAAAGACCGCATCCAGTTCGGACAGGCTGGCAATGCGGGCGGGTGCGGGGCGGCCAAGCTTGGAATGGTCGGTGACCAGAAAGGCCTGACGCGACTGGCGCAGGATGGCGCGGCTGACCCGCACCTCGGCCAGATCGAAATCCAGCAGATCGCCGTCATGATCCAGCGCCGAGGTGCCGATGACCGCGTAATCGACCTTGAATTGTTCAAAGAACTGGGTGGTCAGTTCTCCGACCAGCCCACCGTCCGAGCGCCGCAACGCGCCACCCGCCACCATGATTTCGCAGCCCGGATTGGCCAGCAGGATATTGGCGACATTCATGTTGTTGGTGACAACGGTGATATTCGAATGATGGATCAGCGCACGGGCCACCGCCTCGGTCGTGGTGCCAAGGTTCAGGATCAGGCTGCAATTGTCGGGGATTGCCGCTGCGCAAGCCTTGCCGATGGCGGTCTTGGCCTCGGCATTCATACGCCGCCGCGCCTCATAGCCCAGATTGACGGCCCCGGCGCGCGGCACCGCCCCGCCATGCACGCGGTCCAGCAAGCCTGCTCCCGCCATTTCGCCCAGATCACGGCGGATCGTCTGTAAGGTGACGTCGAAACGTTGTGCCAGATCCTCGACCAGAACCCGGCCTTCGGCGCGGGCAAGCTCAAGGATCTCACTTTGGCGAATGCTGAGGGCCAAGGGCGCTCTCCATCGGCTGAACCGTGGTCAATGTAAGCGATCCGGAAGGGTGCGCAAGTGTTCCTTGCATAGGGAAAGAGCCGGCGCTGATGTTCGCATTGCTGCTGCTTTGGCCTGAAACGAAAGCTTCTTGACCGTCCGGGGCCTGCGGTGCAGCCTGCGCCCGACCTTGAAAACAGCAGGCCGCCATGTCCCACACGTTTCGATTGACCAGCGCATTGCGCGTGCCACTCTGCCCGAAATGCGCGGGGGCGGCATGAACGGGTTTTCCTTTGCCCTGCCGGGGCGTGTGATCTTTGGTCGGGGCGAGGCGGAACAGGCTGCGCCCCTGATCCGCACATACGGTCCGCGCGGTGTGCTTGTACATGGTGCGAACCCGGCCCGCGCGGCATGGCTGCTTGACGCCCTGCACAGTCAGGGGGCTGAGGTCATGGCTCTGGCCTGCGGGTCTGAGCCAAGCTTGCCGATGCTGGAACAGGCACTTGGCCAGGCCAAAGAGTTTGGCGCTGACTGGGTTGCGGCACTGGGCGGAGGCGCGGCGCTGGATCTGGGCAAGGCGCTGGCGGGGCTGATCCCTGCTCCGGGCGGGGTCATGGATCATCTTGAGGTGGTGGGCCGTGGCCTGCCGCTGGCCGCGCCGCCCTTGCCCTATATCGCCTTGCCGACCACAGCCGGGACCGGGGCCGAGGCGACCCGCAATGCCGTGATCGGCCTGCCCGATCATGGCCGCAAGGTTTCGATCCGGGACGAGCGTATGCTGCCCCGGCTGGCCATCGTCGATCCGGCGCTGACCGATCATTGCCCGCGCGCGGTGACGCTGGCTTCGGGGCTTGATGCATTGGCGCAGGTGATCGAACCGTGGATCTCGTGCAAGGCGACGCCGTTTACCGACGCGTTGGTGCGGCCGGTCATCCGCCCCGGCTTGCAGGCGCTGAAACGGTTGACAGAGGCCGAGGACAGCGCCGCCCGTGACACCATGGCCTGGGTCAGCCTGTGTGGGGGCATGGCGCTGGCCAACGGAGGGCTGGGCGCGGTGCACGGCCTTGCAGGGGTGATCGGGGGCGTGACGCCCGCCGCGCATGGCGCGATCTGTGGGGCGTTGCTTGGCCCTGTGCTGGCCCTGAATCGCACCCATTCCCCTGATTCCGCCCGTATCCGAGAGGTCTGTTGCGAGATAGCCGGGGTGCTGGACTGCACCACCGCCGAGGCTCCGCAAGCGCTGACTGCCTGGGCGCGCGGTGCCGGGTTGCCTGGGCTGATCGCGCAAGGTCTTGACCCGGCGCGGCATCAGGTGGTGGCCGAAGCGTCGCTTTCCAGCTCTTCGATGAAGGGCAATCCCTTTGCCCCGACGGTTCCGCAGCTTTGCGATGTGCTGCGCGAGGCGAGCTGACCGCCGGATGCGTCGAAGGCTTGTCGCAAATCATCTGCTCGGCTGACGTAGCCTGTTTTGACCCAAGTCGCAAAACGACACTGTCCTGTCGCAATAGGGTCTGACCTTTGCGACGGCCAGTTGGAAAAAGGCGTCAACGGGGATAGAGGCGAACCGGGACGGTCAGGTCCGCCATGGGGCGGGTTTGCACATGCCGGCGCCTGCGCTATCCGCGAGCGGGGGCGGTCGGCTATTGCCGCCCGCGACACGGGTGCGGAATGCGAAGGAGGTTAGGCCGATGGGGGCAAGGATCATCGACGGCAAGGGGTTTGCGGCCGGGGTTCGCGGCCGTGTGGCAGAGGCTGTGGCAAGTCTTAAGTCCCGGCACGGGATTACGCCGGGCTTGGCGGTAGTTCTGGTGGGCGAAGACCCGGCCAGCCAGGTCTATGTCCGCAACAAGGGCGTCCAGACCCGCGAGGCCGGAATGGTCAGCTATGAACACAAGCTGCCGGTCGAGACGCTGCAGGATGAGTTGCTGGCACTGATCGACAGGCTGAACACCGATCCGAACGTTCACGGCATCCTGGTGCAGTTGCCGCTGCCCGACCATATGGACGCCGCGGCTGTGATCAACGCCATCGACCCCAAGAAGGACGTGGACGGGTTCCATGTCATCAATGTCGGCCTGCTTGGCACCGGGCAAAAGGCGATGGTGCCTTGCACCCCTCTGGGCTGTCTGATGCTCTTGCGAGATCTGCACGGCGATCTGACGGGGCTGAATGCTGTGGTGGTCGGGCGCTCGAACATCGTCGAAAAGCCGATGGCGCAGTTGCTGTTGAATGCAAGCTGCACCGTGACCGTCGCCCATAGCCGTACAAAGGATATCGAAGAGCTGTGCCGCTCGGCCGATATTCTGGTCGCGGCGGTGGGCCGGCCGCGCATGATCCACGGCGATTGGATCAAGCCTGGTGCCACGGTGATCGATGTCGGCATCAACCGGATCGAAGAGGATGGCCGGGCGCGGCTGGTTGGCGATGTCGACTTTGACAGTGCCGTACAGGTAGCGGGGGCTATTACTCCGGTGCCGGGTGGGGTTGGGCCGATGACCATCGCCTGTCTTTTGGCGAATACGCTGACAGCCTGCTGCCGGGTGCACGGCCTGCCTGAGCCGGAGGAGCTTACCGCCTGAGCGCGCTGCCCGGCCGGGGGCGCTGCCCCCGGACCCCCGGGATATTTGCACACAAAAGAAATCAGGGGCCTTGCGCCCTTTAGTGGAGAGCCAGATGAAGAAATATGTCCTGACCGTCGCTTGCCCCTCGACGCGCGGCATCGTTGCCACCGTGGCCGGCTTTCTGGCCGAGAATGGTTGCAACATCACCGATTCAAGCCAGTTCGACGATCCGCAGACCGGCAAGTTCTTCATGCGGGTGAGCTTTGTTTCGGAACAGGGCGTCGGGGTGGAGGAGCTGCGTGCGGGTCTGACAGAGCCGGCAAAGCCCTTCTCGATGGATTACGCGATCCATGACGAAGCCGATAAGATGAAGGTCGTGATTATGGTCAGCCGCTTTGGCCATTGTCTTAACGATCTGCTTTACCGTTGGCGGATCGGGGCGTTGCCGATTGATATCGTGGCGGTAATCTCGAACCACATGGACTATCAAAAGGTAGTGGTGAACCACGACATACCTTTCCACTACATTAAGGTGACCAAAGAGAACAAACCCCAGGCCGAGGCGCATCTGGTGCAGGTGGTTGAGGAATCCGGGGCCGAGCTGGTGGTGCTGGCGCGCTATATGCAGGTGCTCTCGGATGAGCTGTGCCGCAAGATGTCGGGGCGGATCATCAACATCCATCACTCGTTCCTGCCCAGCTTCAAGGGTGCGAATCCCTACAAGCAGGCCTTTGAACGCGGCGTGAAGCTGATCGGCGCCACCAGCCACTATGTCACTGCCGACCTTGATGAGGGGCCGATCATTGAGCAGGATATCATCCGTGTCACCCATGCCCAAAGCCCCGAGGATTATGTGAGCCTTGGCCGTGACGTGGAAAGCCAGGTTCTCGCCCGCGCCATCCATGCCCATATCCACCGCCGCGTGTTCCTGAACGGTAACAAGACGGTGGTCTTCCCAGCCTCGCCCGGCAGCTTTGCGTCTGAGCGCATGGGCTGAAACAGCAAAGGGCGGCCATCGAGCCGCCCTTTTCACACCTGTCATCTTCCGTGGAAAAATATCCCCGCCGGAGGCAAGAACTTCAAGACGAGAAGCCGATGCGGCGTGTCAGGGGCGGTTATGCCGCCGCAGCGCTTCTTCGACGGTCGGGGCATAATGGGCGAACGGGCGACGCAGACCATGCCGCAGCAGAACGCGGCGAATGTCTCGGCTCGCCCCTGTCAGCCACAGGTCGATGCCACGCCGTTGCGCCTTATGTGCCAAGCCTTCGATCATATTCGCGCCGGTCGAATCGAGAAAGGGTACGGCGCTGAAATCCACCACCAGTACCTGCAACCCATCCTGAATGCGGTCCAGAACCGATCCGATCGAGGCTGTGGCACCAAAGAACAGTGCTCCCGAGATGCGATAGACCATCACATCGCGCACCTGCGGCTGATCCGCGCGCGGCTGATCGCTGTCGGCAAGATCTGCCCCGACCAGCGCCTCGACCCCGACGGCCTGGCTCATCCGCTGGATGAACAGCACCGAACCCAATGCCAGACCGACCACGATGGCCTCGGTCAGGTCGCGGAAGATCGTCAACAGGAAGGTGACTGCCAGCACCGCTGTTTCGCCCCAGCCCGAGCGCAGAAGGATGGCGATGGCGGGTTTCTCGATCATGTTCCAGGCTACGACCGCCAGCACTCCGGCCAGAGCTGCCAGCGGGATGTAAGAGGCAAGCGGCGCTGCGACCAGCATGAAGCCCAAGAGGAACACCGAATGCAGCATCCCCGCGACAGGCCCGTGCGCGCCCGAGCGCACGTTGGTCGCGGTACGGGCGATGGTGCCAGTCACGCAGATGCCGCCGAATAGCGCAGAGCCCATATTCGCGACGCCTTGCGAGACAAGCTCGCAGTTAGAGCGATGCCGACGGCCGGTCATTCCATCTGCCACCACTGCCGAGAGCAGCGATTCGATGGCCCCGAGCAGCGTCAGTGACATGGCACCGGGCAACAGCGCCTTTACCTTGTCTGGCGAAAATTCGGGCAGGGCCGGAGCCGGCAGGGTCGAGGGGATGCCTCCGAACTGGCTGCCGATGGTCGCGACATTCGCGCCAGTGACGGCGATGAAAATCGCCGCCAATGCTACGGCGATCAGCATGCCGGGCCAGTGCGGACGCAGGCGTTTCAGCCCGACGATAACTGCGATGGTGCCAAGCGCCACCCCCATTGCTGCGGGTGTCACAGTGTCCCGGACTTGCCAGAGAGCAGGGATCTTTTCGATCAACGCGCCGGGTTCATTCTCAAGCGCCAGGCCAAAGATCTCTTTCAACTGGCTGGTAAAGATGATCACGGCAATACCGGCGGTAAAGCCGACCGTCACCGGGAAAGGGATGAACTTGATGAAGGTGCCAAGGCGTAGCAGCCCGATGGCAAGCAGCATCATTCCCGACATGAAGGTGGCAAGGATCAGCCCCGACATACCGTGTTGCGCGGCGATCCCGGCGATCAGCACGATAAAAGCCCCCGCAGGCCCGCCGACCTGATAGCGTGAGCCGCCGAGCAACGACACCAGAAAGCCGCCGACGATGGCAGTATAAAGCCCCTGTGCCGGAGTTCCGCCCGAGGCAATGGCGATCGCCATCGACAGGGGCAGGGCCACGATGGCGACAGTCAGTCCGGCCACAGCATCGGCGCGCAGCTGGGCCGCGCCATAGCCTTCGCGCAGAACGGTGATCAATTTCGGGGTAAACAGCTGCGCGAATCCCGGCGCTGCGTTGACCTTCTGGTTCATTTGGAGCCGCACCTTCATGAAAAAAGGCGGCGGGGTCGTCGGCGTTTGCCGGCGGTCTCCGTCGCGATTACGTCTGCGGACCGGATTTCAGCCGCACGCCACGCCCGCCCGAGGCGCTTGCCGCGCCCTCGCCGATCAGTTCGATCCCGGCGGTCTCCAGCGCCTCGACCACGCGGGTCAGGCTTTCAACCACGCCGCGCACATTGCCATCGCTGGCCTCCATGCGCTGGATGGTGGGGACCGACAGGCCCGAAAGTTCGGCCAGCCGCTTTTGGTCTATGCCAAGCAGGGCACGTGCTGCACGCATCTGGGCCGAGGTTATCATCAGCTGATTTCCAATCCTTGATTATGCATATGTAGCATAAGATAATTGATATTTCAAATATCAATACTGGCGGCTCAGCTATGAAAAAGGCCCCTGTGAAAGGGGCCTTTCCGTTCCGTCTGGCGGATGGATCAGAAATCCATCTTCAGGCCCAGTGTGACCGTACGGCCGGGGGCGTAGAGCGGATCAATATCACGCGCCAGCGTACCACCGCGGACAACGTCGCGTTCGCCGTAGCTGGAGCGTTCGTAGTAGGTCCGGTCAAAGACGTTGTCGATGCCAAGGCGCAGCACGACATTTTCATAGCTCTCGGGCCGCCATTCACCGTAAAGGTTGACGACAGTGTAGGAGCTTTGATCGTAGAAGCCACCCTCGCCGTTGACATAGTCGCCCTTGAGCTTGTCAGCCCATTCCACAGAGCCACCGACCTTGAGATTGTATTGCGCGATCTCCTGGTCGACGAACAGCGTTGCGACCTTGCCGACCGGTACGGCGGCTCCGCCTGCGGGCAGTGCGTCGATACCGCCCTGCGACACATCGGCCTTGGTAAAGCTGCCGCCCACACGGCCCGATCCCCAGCTGTAGGTGCCTTGCAGGGTAAAGCCCTTGCTGCGGTATTCATCCACATTGCCAAGATAGTAGGGCTCTTCTTCAAAGATGAACTCGCCCATCTTTTTCAGGCGGGTGTCAAAGAAGGTCAGGTTACCGGTCCAGTTCCCCTGGTTGGCGTTAAGACCGACCTTGACGTTGCGCGCTGTCGAGGGTTCAAAGTTATCGGCGGTATAAAGATCCGCGGTCCGCGCGTGCAGCAGCGCGTATTCGCCGAACCGATAGCCCAGCCAGGTGTGCGAGGCGCCGGCAAAGACTTCGTAGCCTTCGGCGAATTCGTAGGACACGGTGCCGTTCACGCTGGCGCCGGTGTCGCTGTAGCGTTTGCCGTTCCAGTCGGTGAAGCGATGGTGATCCAGCCGCAGGCCCGTGGACAGGTCGATGCCGTTGTCGAATTCGAACCGGCCCTGCACAAAGGCACCGACCTGCATCGTTTCCATGGTCCAGTAACGGCGGTTCGTGTCGCCGTAGTTATCGACATCATAGTCGTTATAGGCCCAGTCGATACCCGAGGTGACGTTGCCCGGGCCCACGGTGAAGGTGTTCTTGATTACGCCGCCGATGGTGCTGTTTTCCAGCTGCATGTCGCCGTTCACGCCGTCCGGCACATAGTTCGGCCGGTCATACTTGTTGCGGGTGACATAGATCATCGCCTCTGGATCCCAGAGATCGGTCGGCGCAGTCGAGCTGTATTTCAGGCTGAACGAGTCGCGGGTGACCTTGAGCGGATAGACCAGCTTGTCCGCGTTCAGGTCCATGTTCATCTTGATGGTGCGGTCGGCGTCGTCCTCGGTGTGATCGACGGTCACCTCAAGGCGGTGCCCTTCGGCCTCATAGCCCAGTTTGACAAGCGCGCCGGTGACGCCCGGTTCGGTTCCGACGATTTCATAGCCGTCGCCGTTTTCGTAGTCCTTGCCGTTGGTGCCATGAACCATCGCGAACCAGTCAAAGCCACCATAGATGCCATAGCCTGCCAGCGAAGCCGAAAGCCCCCGACCGTTCGAGCCATAGGACAGGCCGACGCGGCCGCCTTGGGTCTTGCCATCGGTCAGCAGGTCCCTGGCGCCGACGGTTTCATAGCGCACCGCACCGGCCGCCGCGCCAAAGCCTGCGTCTGCGGCAGCCGCGCCAGCCTCGACCTCGACCGATTTCAGGAAGGCCGGGTCAACCACGTTCGAGCCGGTATGATGCCAGCTCGTCGGCCCTTGCGGCACGCCGTCCACGGTAACGGCGAGGTTCGACTGTTCGAGGCCAAAGACGTGAATCCGTTTTGACGGGCCCGCGCCGCCCGAGACGGTGACCGCGGAATCGCGGGCAAAAAGCTCGGACACATCGGCCGGCTGCATTGCCTCGATGTCTTCGGACGAGACGACCACACCACCGGTTGCCTCAACGTTTTCCTGACCATCTGCGACCAGCGTGATCGGGCTAAGCACGACGGTATCGGTTTGCGGCTTTTGGTTGTCCTGCGCGTAAAGCGCAGAGGCCAGGGCAAGCGAGGACACCCCCGCCAGCGGGATGATGCGGCGCAATTTCATGGTCAAAGCCTTGTTTTGACAGGTTCTCGCGCGGCTTATAGAGGCGCGGAACCAGATTCAAGTATTTTACTCAGGAATACGTGCAAAAATTTTACTGTTTTGGTATGGATTGTTGCACATCTGCGCCACTATCGGCGACGGGCCGCCGCGGCGGGGTATCTGGCGGCCTTGCTTGCGGACACCGGGGCTGGCGCTAACGGGGGCAAAGGGGTTACAGCAACTGAAACCCGCAGCCCGAGAAGCTCGACATGACCATTACCCTTCATCGCAATGACCTGCCCGACGATCTGGATCTTGGCCCGGTCGTCGCCATCGACACCGAGACGATGGGTCTTGACCCGCGCCGTGACCGGCTGTGCCTTGTCCAGCTGTCCTCGGGCGATGGAAATGCGCATCTGGTCCAGATCACCAAAGACCAGCGTGAGGCACCGAACCTCGTGCGGATGCTGGCCAATCCCGATGTGGTAAAGCTGTTCCACTTTGGCCGGTTCGACATCGCTGCGCTGGAAAACACCTTTGGCGTGGTGACCAAGCCGGTCTGGTGCACCAAGATCGCCTCGAAACTGGTGCGCACCTATACCGACCGTCACGGACTGAAATATCTGCTTTCGGAACTGGTCGGGGTCGATATCTCGAAGCAGCAGCAGACCAGCGACTGGGGCGCGTCCGATCTGTCCGAGGCGCAGCTGGGATATGCTGCATCGGACGTTCTGTACCTGCATGCGCTGAAAACCGAGCTGGAAAAGCGGCTGGCCCGCGAAGGCCGGCTGGAGCTTGCGCAGTCCTGTTTTGATTTCCTTCCTGTCCGGGCCCATATGGATCTGTTGGGCTGGGGGGATGAAAACGACATCTTTCATCACTAGATAGCCGGCCATGAGCGCATATCTTGACACCGCCCACCGGGTGATCCGAACCGAGGCCGAGGGGCTGGCGCTGCTGGCCGAAGGTCTTGGCGACAGTTTCGACCGCGCGGTCGAGGCCATTCTGGCTGCCCGTGGCCGGGTGGTGGTTTCGGGCATGGGCAAATCCGGCCATGTCGGGCGCAAGATCGCGGCGACGCTGGCTTCGACCGGTACTCCGGCGCAATTCGTCCACCCTGCCGAGGCAAGCCACGGCGATCTGGGCATGGTGACCGAGGCGGATGTGGCGCTGGTCTTGTCAAACTCGGGTGAGACGCCCGAGCTTGCGGACCTGATCGCCCATACCCGGCGCTTTCAGATCCCGCTGATCGGCGTTGCCAGCCGGCCGCAATCGACCCTGCTGCGTCAGGCTGATGTCGCGCTGGTGCTGCCTGCGGCACCCGAGGCCTGCGGCACCGGCATCGTGCCCACCACCTCGACCACCATGACCATGGCGCTGGGGGATGCGCTGGCCGTGGCGCTGATGGAACATCGCAAGTTCACGCCCGAGCATTTTCGCACCTTCCATCCTGGCGGCAAGCTGGGGGCGAAACTGTCGCGCGTCGCCGATCTGATGCACAAGGACATGCCGCTGGTTTCCGAAGGCGCGCCTATGGCTGATGCGCTGCTGACCATCAGCCAGAAAAGCTTTGGCGTGACTGGCGTGACCGACGAACTGGGCCGTCTGACCGGTATCATCACCGACGGCGACCTGCGGCGGCATATGCAGGGCCTGCTGGATCATACTGCGGCCGAGGTAATGACCCGCAATCCGCGCACCATTGCCCCCGAGGCGCTGGCCGAATCCGCGCTGGCCGAAATGCAGTCCCGCCGCATCACCTGCCTGTTCGTGGTGACGCCCGACGGTGCGCCCGCCGGATTGATCCATATCCATGATTTTCTGCGCACGGGGTTTTTGTAGGTGAGCACCCGGTCCTGCATCGTCGCATGGTTGAGGGTGCTGTTGCCGCTGTCGGCGCTGGCGCTTTTATCGGTGCTGTTTCTGCTGGGCCGCAACCCCGACCCCGATGCGAGCATCCCCTACGCCGATGTTGACCCGCGCGAGCTGGCCGAACGTCAGGCAGTGACCAGCCCGACCTATGCCGGGGTGACGGATGACGGGGCGCAGCTCAGTATCACGGCCGCCGAGGCGCGGCCCGATGGCGGGCAGGGCGAGGGACAGGCGCAGACGGTGCACATGACCTTGCGCGCCCGTGATGGCAGGGCGGCGGATGTCAGCGCCGGCTCGGCCGCGCTTGAGGGCGAACAGGTCCTGCTGGGCGATGGCGTGCGCATGACCACAGCCGATGGCTGGGTGGTGACCGCGCCCCAGTTCCTGGCCTCGACCATCGCAGGCACGGTCGTCTCGGACCGCGAGGTGAATGTCCTTGCCCCCTTCGGCGAACTGACGGCCGGGCAGATGGAATTGCGCCCTTCAGGACAGGGCAGCGGCGATCATGTGCTTGATTTAAGCGGCGGAGTCCGCTTGATATACCGCCCATGACCCGGTGCCGCCGCCACAGAGGGGCCGTCACAGGCGCCAGAAAGGAAATCCGATGATCCGGCCCGGACCGCTTTTGCCCGTGATCCTGTCGCTTGTGCTGGCAGCAGGATCGGTGCAGGCGCAGACTACAGGGTTCGGCAGGGCGCAGGACATCAAGGCGCCGGTCGAAGTTACTGCTGATTCGCTGAGCGTCGATCAAAAGACCGGGAAGGCCACATTTTCGGGTCATGTGCTGATCGGGCAGGGCGCGATGCGGCTGTCAGCCGACAGCGTGACCGTGACTTATGCCCAGGGAGACCAGCGCCGCATCAGCGCCCTGCATGCAGAAGGGAACGTCACCCTGGTCAGCGGACAGGACGCGGCCGAGGCCCGCGCCGCTGACTACAATGTCGAAAGCGGCACCGTCGTACTGACTGGCGACGTGCTGCTGACCCAGGGCAGCAATGTGCTGGCCGGTGAGCGGGTCACGGTAAATCTGGAAAGCGGCACGGCCAATGCTTCGGGCCGGGTCCGCAGCGTATTGCAGCCGGAGAATTGACGCTATGGCCGGGGAACTGGGGCTGCGCGTCCGCGGGCTGCGCAAATCCTATCGCAAGCGCCCGGTTATCCGGGACGTGGCACTGGATCTGGACCGGGGCGAGGTGGTGGCGCTGCTTGGGCCGAACGGCTCGGGCAAGACGACCTGCTTTTACTGTGTGGCAGGCCTTGTCGCCCCCGATTCGGGTCAGGTGCTGATCGACGGACAGGATGTGACTGTTCTGCCCATGTATCAGCGCGCCCGTATGGGGATCGGCTATCTGCCGCAGGAAATGTCGATTTTTCGCGGCCTGACGGTCGAGCAGAACATCATGGCTGTCCTTGAACTGGTCGAGCCGCATGTCCATCAGCGCCGCGAACGGCTTGAAGAGCTGTTGGGCGATTTCTCGATCGGCCATTTGCGCGGCGCCTCGGCCATGGCGCTGTCGGGGGGGGAGCGGCGGCGGGTCGAGATCGCGCGCTGCCTTGCAGCCGATCCGGCCTATCTGCTGCTGGATGAACCCTTTGCCGGTGTCGATCCGATTGCCGTGGGCGAGATTCGCTCACTGGTCCATGACCTGAAAAGCCGCGGCATCGGTGTTCTGATCACCGATCACAACGTGCGCGAGACGCTGGAGATCGTCGACCGTGCCTATATTCTGCATGACGGACATGTACTGAAATCCGGCTCTACCGCAGAAATCGTCGCCGATCCTCAGGTCCGTCGCGTCTATCTGGGCGAAACCTTCCGCATGAACTGAACGCAGGGACGTGCCGATCCTCTGCGCAGCCGTTGACACAAGGCCGCGGCTGTCACCAAATGAGGATATGACCGGGCACGAAAGCACGGTCGGAAAACCCCGGACGCCAGGCTCCTCGCAAGGGCCGCAACCACAGCCCGGGCAACCGAAAGGACGAAGACCATGCGCTACCAGATCAGCGGAAAACAGATCGACGTAGGTGAGGCGCTTTCGACTCATGTCAAGACCGAGCTTGGCGTGACCATCGAAAAGTATTCGCAACGCCCTACGGATGCGACGGTCATCTTTTCCCGTAACGCGCATGAATTCATATGCGACGCCGTGGTGCATCTCTCAACCGGGCTGACTGTTCAGGCCAAGGGCAGCGCCACGGATATCTATGCGGCTTTCGAGCAATGCCGCGAGCGGATGGACAAGCAGCTGCGCCGCTACAAGCGCCGTCTTAAGGACCATTACAAGGATCGGACCCAGCCGGTTGAATTCGAACAGGCGGGGATGTATGTGCTTGCCGCCGATGAGGACGAATGGGAAACGCAGGAAAACGGCCTGCAGCCCATGATCATCGCCGAGATGGAGACCCGCGTGCCCACCCTGTCGGTTGGCGAGGCGGTGATGCAGATGGAACTGGCCGGCAGCCCGCTGCTGGTCTTTCGGAACGAGAAACATGGGGGCGTGAACGTGGTTCATCGTCGCGATGACGGTAACGTAGGCTGGATCGACCCCCGCAACTTGAGCTAGACTGGTACCAGACGGGCAGTCTTGTTGAACCAATCGTCCCGGTCGCGCAGCCCGCGGCCGGGACCTGACAATTTCGGGCGACATGCAGATCAGCGACATTCTCTCCCCTGCCGCAGTGCGGACGATGAGCCAGACCACCAGCAAGAAGCGGTTGTTTCAGGAAATCGCCGAACAGGCGCGGGCGGTCTATGGTGTGGACGCGGCGCAGACGCTGGACGCGCTGCAGGAACGCGAAAGCCTGGGGCCGACCGGCGTCGGGCATGGCGTGGCGTTGCCGCACGCGCGGCTGCACGGGCTGGATCGCGTGGTCGGGCTGTTCCTGCGGCTGGAAAAGCCGCTGGATTTCGACGCGGTGGATCGCCAGCCGGTGGATCTGATCTTTGCGTTGCTGGCGCCCAAGAACTCGGGCGTTGATCACCTCAAGGCGCTGGCGCTGGTCTCACGCACGTTGCGTGATCAGGACCTGCGCGCCAAGCTGCGTGCCAATGAGGACCCGGTGGCGCTGCATGCCATGCTGGCCGCTGCGCCGGGCATCAAGGCGGCCTGAGGTCAGCTGTCGCGGGCCAAGGGGTGAAATGCCCGCGCATTCGCGCTATACTCTGTTGCAGGAGGAAGACCGAACATGACCAGACATATCGCTGACCGAAGTCAGGAAAGCAGTTCCGGCCGCACGCAATATTTCACGCGGCAGGAACGCGAATCCGGCCTTCACCCGTCCATTATCACGCTGCGCACGCGGCCCCGTGCCCGTGACGAGGCGGCGAATCGCCGTGCTGCGGAATTCGCCCGGATCGAGCGGGGTCATCGGGTCTGATCCCGTAACCCGCAAATGAAAACCGGCCGGGCGTCAGGGCCCGGCCGGTTTTTTGTCCTGCGATCTGCGATCAGGCGCGGACCAGCTGTTCATATTCTTCGGCGATCTTGCGGGTGGTGTCGCCGACCTGGAAATGCCAGTCGCCGATCTGCCCGACCGGGGTCACCTCGGCCGCGGTGCCGGTCAGGAAGCATTCCTGAAAATCCGCCAGCTCTTCAGGGCGGATGCGGCGTTCATGCACGGCGATGCCCTTGTCATTGAGCATCTGGACGACGGTCTGCCGCGTGATGCCGTTCAGGAAGCGGTCGGCCAGCGGTGTATGCACCTCGCCATCCTTGACGAAGAAGATGTTGGCGCCGGTGGCCTCGGCGACATAGCCCTCCCAGTCCATGAACAGCGCATCCGAGCAGCCTTTCGCCTCGGCGGCGTGTTTGGACATAGTGCAGATCATGTAAAGCCCGGCGGCCTTGGCGGCGGTGGGGATCGTCTCGGGGCTGGGGCGTTTCCACTTGGCGATGTCGAGTTTGGCGCCCTGCCATTTCGCATCGCCGTAATAGCTGCCCCATTCCCAGGCGGCGACAGCCATGCGCACCGGGTTGCGGCGGGCCGAAACCCCCATATCCTCGCCCGAGCCACGCCACATAACCGCACGGACATAGGCGTCCTTGAACCCGTTTGCGGCCAGAACCTCATCCTTGGCGCGGTCGATCTCTTCAGCGGTATAGGGCGAGGTCATGTCCAGCAGCCGGGCCGATTCGATCAGACGCAGCGAATGTTCGTGCCCCCTGAAGATCTTGCCGTTGTAGCAACGCTCGCCTTCAAAGACCGAGCTTGCATAATGCAGGGCGTGGGTCAGGATGTGCACCTGGGCATCCCGCCAATCGACCAGCTTGCCATCCATCCAGATCTTGCCGTCACGATCATCATATGCGCCCGCCATTTTTCCCTCCGGCCGGTTATGTGTTCGGAATGTTGCGTTTCATTACCCTGTCTGGCAAAGAAAGTTGCGCAACTTGACGTCCGGGCTATCCATTCATGGTTGGAAAGTCAACAAGTCTGACGTAATACAAGGTAATGGTTTACGGAGAAGTCATGCAGGACAAGGTGGGCGCTGCGCCGGCGGGGGGCGAAAACCTGCTGTTTCTGACCGACGACCAGCTTCGTCGCGGCATCGAGGCGATGTTTTTCGCCTATCGGGCCTTTACCGCCGATCCCGACATGATTCTGACCGAGCTTGATTATGGCCGCGCCCATCACCGCGCGATCCATTTCATCAATCGCGAGCCAGGTCTGACGGTGACGGCGCTGCTGGATGTGCTGGGTGTGACCAAGCAGTCGCTGAACCGTGTGCTGCGTACCTTGATCGAGGACGGGCTGGTTGAAAGCCGTATTGGTCGCCGTGACCGGCGCGAGCGGCAGCTTTACCTGACCGAAAAGGGCGCGCTGCTTGAACGCCGGCTGTCCGAGGCGCAGCGTGCCCGTATGCGCGCCGCCTATCGTGCCGCCGGACCGCAGGCGGTGGCTGGCTTTCGCCAGGTGCTTGAGGCGATGATGGACCAGGAAACCCTGCGCCAGTATCACGCGCTAAGGGAAATGCCCGAGTGACATGACCAATCCCGACTCGCAGCCCGCGCCCCATATTCTGGTCGTCGATGATGACGAGCGTATCCGCAGCCTCTTGCGCCGCTTTTTGCTGCGCAACGATTTTCTGGTCACTACCGCGCGTGACGCCGCCCATGCACGGCGCCTGCTTGGTGGTCTGGATTTCGACCTGATCGTGCTTGACGTGATGATGCCGGGCGAGGACGGGTTTGCGCTGACCCGCGACCTGCGCAAGCGTATGAACACGCCGATCCTGTTGCTTACCGCCAAGGGCGAGACCGAGGACCGGATCGAAGGGCTTGAAAGCGGCGCGGACGACTATCTGCCCAAGCCCTTTGAGCCGCGCGAACTGCTGCTGCGCATTGCTGCCATCCTGCGCCGCATGCCTGCGGCCGAGACAAAGGGGCCAAAGTTCCTGTCCCTTGGTCCGCTGCGCTATGACGCCGACAAAGGCGAGCTGTGGCAGGGTGAGACCCCCTTGCGCCTGACCGGGACCGAGCAGGCGCTGTTGAAGCGACTGGCCGATACGCCGCGCCAGCCGGTCAGCCGCACCGAATTGATCGAGGATCTGGGCCGCAGCCCGGCCGAGGATGCGGGTGAGAATTCCGAACGCGCCATCGACGTGCAGATCACTCGCCTGCGCCGCAAGATCGAGCCTGATCCCAAAGAGCCGCGCTATCTGCAGACCGTGCGTGGCACGGGGTATATGCTGGTACCCGACTAGGCGGCCGCCAGCACCGTAACGATATGAAAAAGGGGCCCGGGGGCCCCTTAATTCATGCCAGCGCGCCGTGGCAGTGTTTGAACTTTTTGCCCGAGCCGCAGGGGCAGGGATCGTTGCGCGACGGATTACCCCATGTGGTGGGGTCGGTCTCGTCAAAGCCCGCCACTCGGCCCGAGACTTCGCCGCCCTCGGCCTCTTCATGCTCAGGGTGCATCTGCTCTTGCACCGCTGCCTGCTGCTGCTGGTATTCGCGCAGCATCTGTTCGCGTTCGGCATCGGTCAGCGGACGGATACGGGCCAGCTGCTGCGTCACATCAATGCGCAGACCGTCAAGCATGGATTCAAACAGCTGGAACGCTTCGGTCTTGTATTCCGACAGCGGATCGCGCTGTGCATAGCCGCGGAAGCCCACGACCGAGCGCAGATGCTCTAGCGTGATCAGGTGCTCGCGCCATTTGCTGTCGATCTGTTGCAGCAGAACCTGCTTTTCGATCTGGCGCATGTTTTCCGGGCCGAACTGCTCGGCCTTTTGCGCCATATAGGAATCGGTGTGCTGCTGGATACGCTCGTGGATCGTGTCCTGATCGACACCATCCTCGGCCGCCCAATCGGCGATGGGCAGATCCATGTTCAGCTTGTCGATCACCGCGTCATGCAGACCCTTGACGTCCCATTGCTCGGCATAGGCGCGGGGCGGCAGATATTCATCAATCAGATCGTCAATCACCTGCGAGCGCATATCCGCTGCGATATCGCCGACCTCTTCGGTATGCATGATTTCCAGACGCTGGCTGAAGATCGCCTTGCGCTGGTCGTTCATCACATCGTCGAATTTCAGCAGCTGTTTGCGGATGTCAAAGTTGCGGCCCTCGACCTTGGCCTGTGCGCGTTCCAGAGATTTGTTGACCCAGGGGTGAACGATCGCCTCGCCCTCTTTCATGCCCAAGGTGGACAGAACCTTGTCCAGCCGTTCAGAGCCAAAGATGCGCATCAGGTCATCTTCCAGCGACAGGAAGAACAGCGAACGGCCGGGGTCGCCCTGACGGCCCGAACGGCCGCGCAGCTGGTTGTCGATGCGGCGGCTTTCGTGGCGTTCGGTTGCCAGAACGAACAGGCCGCCGGCCTCTAGTACCGCCTGCTT
This sequence comes from Paracoccus sp. TRP, assembly GCF_000185925.1. Lineage (NCBI taxonomy): Bacteria > Pseudomonadati > Pseudomonadota > Alphaproteobacteria > Rhodobacterales > Paracoccaceae > Paracoccus > Paracoccus sp. TRP. Next base: position 27,004 of record NZ_AEPN01000005.1, read on the forward strand.
TTCGGCGGCATGTTCGGCCTCGATCCGGGCGCGGATCTCGTCGGGGTTGGCCTCGGGGTCCTCGGCCAGCGCCTCAAGCACTTTCATCTCGACGTTGCCGCCCAGCTGGATGTCGGTCCCGCGGCCGGCCATGTTGGTGGCGATGGTCACCGCGCCCAGCTTGCCGGCATCGGCGACGATCTTGGCCTCTTGCTCGTGCTGGCGGGCGTTCAGAACGTTGTGAGGGATGCCAGCCTTGTTCAGCATCTGCGACAGCATCTCGGATTTTTCGATGCTGGTCGTGCCGACAAGGATCGGCTGACCTTTGGCATGTGCCTCTTTGATCGTTTCGATCACGGCGGCATATTTCTCGGCCGCGGTGCGATAGACGCGGTCATGTTCGTCGATACGCTGCACGGGGCGGTTGGTCGGAACCTCGACCACGCCAAGCTTATAGATCTCGGCGAATTCCTCGGCCTCGGTGGCGGCAGTGCCGGTCATGCCCGACAGCTTGTCATAAAGCCGGAAGTAGTTCTGGAAGGTAACCGAGGCCAGCGTGACGTTTTCGGGCTGGATGGCGACGCCTTCCTTGGCCTCGATGGCCTGATGCAGCCCGTCCGAAAGGCGGCGGCCCTTCATCATCCGGCCGGTAAACTCGTCGATCAGTACGACCTCATCGTCGCGGACGATGTAGTGCTGGTCGCGCTGGAACAGTTTATGCGCCCGCAGGGCCTGATTGACGTGGTGGACGATGGTGGTCGATTCGGGGTCGTAAAGCGTCTGCCCCTCGGGCAGCACGCCCGCCGCCTGCAACCGCTTTTCCAGATATTCGTTGCCTTCCTCGCTAAAGGTGGCGTTGCGGGACTTTTCGTCCAGCTTGTAATGCTCGGGCGTCAGTTCAGGGATGAACTTGTCGAGCGTTTTGTAAAGCTCGCTGCGGTCCTGGCTTGGCCCCGAGATGATCAGCGGCGTCCGAGCCTCGTCGATCAGGATCGAGTCAACCTCGTCCACGATGGCATAGAAATGCCCGCGCTGGACCATCTGATCAATCGAGCCCTTCATATTGTCGCGCAGGTAGTCAAAGCCCAGCTCGTTGTTCGTGGCATAGGTCACGTCGGCCTGATAGGCGGCGCGCTTTTCCTCGTCGGGCTGGAAAGGGTAGACGACGCCGGTGGTCATGCCCAGCTGGGCAAAGACCTTGCCCATCCAATGTGCGTCCCGCTTGGCCAGATAGTCGTTGACGGTGACGACATGCACACCCTTGCCCGCCAGCGCGTTCAGATAGGCCGGGAAGGTCGCGACCAGCGTCTTGCCCTCGCCCGTCTTCATCTCGGCGATATTGCCCTGATGCAGAAAGATCCCGCCCATCAGCTGGGTGTCAAAGGCGCGCAGGCCAAGTGCCCGGCGCGCTGCCTCGCGGCAGTTGGCAAAGGCTTCGGGCAGAAGCTTGTCCAGATCCTCACCCGATTGCGCCCGGCCCTGCAATTCGCGGGTCTTGCCGATCAGTTCGGCATCGGAGAGCGCACGGAACTCCTCTTCCAGCGCGTTGATCTGGGCCACGAGGGGGCGGACTGATTTCACCTTGCGGTCGTTGGGTGTTCCAAAGACCAGTTTCGCCAAGTTTCCGATGCCGAGCATATGAACCTTCAAAATCGCGTATCTGGGGCTGCGCCGGACGTTCCGCCCACTTGCCGGCACCATTCGCCTTGCCCTATCACGGGGCCGGAAAAACGGCGACGGGCGCGCATTTTCGGTTGAGCCGGATGTATGCCCCGGTTGCCCCACTGTCAACGCTTGCGCCCGTTCACCTGTACGTGGACGCGCCGTCCCATGAAAGGGAAGACCATGCTGAAACCGCTTCTCGCTGCCTCGGTGCTGATGTCGGGGGTCCTGTCGGGTCTGCCCGTCTGGGCGCAGGACGCTGATACCGTTGTCGCCACCGTCAATGGCGAGACGATCACCCTTGGCCAGATGATTGCCATGCGCGACGGGTTGGACCCTCAGGCCACGCAGGGCCTGCCCGATACGGCGCTGTGGGATCTGATGCTGGACCAGATGATCCGCCAGACCGCCGTTGCCCAGGGGGCCGAGCCGCTGAGCAAGCGCGATACCGTGGCGCTTGAGATCGAAAAGCGCGCCTATCTGGCCGGTTCGGTGCTGGAAAAGGTCGCCGCTGCCGAGCCGACCGAGGCTGAGCTGAAAACCGCCTATGATCAGGCAATTGGTGCAGATGCCGGCCCGCGCATGGAATATAGCGCCGCCCATATCCTGGTGAAAACCAAGGAAGAGGCCGACGCCATCGCCAGGGAACTGGCTGAGGGCGCCGATTTCGGCAAGCTCGCCGAAGAGAAATCGACCGACACCTCGGGTCCTAACAAAGGCGATCTGGGCTGGTTCCAGCCCGAGCAGATGGTGGAGCCCTTTGCCGAAGCGGTGAAGAAACTGGAAAAGGGTCAGGTCTCTGAGCCGGTCGAGACCCAGTTCGGCTGGCATGTTATCAAGCTGAACGACACCCGCGAGGTCACTCCGCCCGCCTTTGAAGAGGTCAAAGAACAACTTGCCGTGCAGGTCCGTCGCGACCGTGTGCAGGCCGAGATCGAAAAACGCGTGGGCGAGGCCAAGATCGAAAAGACCGAAGGCCTGACCCCCGATCTGCTGAACAAGACCGACATCCTTGGAGAGTGAGCCATGGCCAAGACCGATGACAAGAAGTCCGGCCTTTCCGATGCTGAAAAGCTGAAGACGCTAAAGAAAAAGCTGAAAAAGCTGAAATCTGCGCTGAAAGAGGCCGCAGCCGGCATCGAGGCCCGGGCTGGTGCGGCCGCAGGTGCCGCGATCGGGGCGGTGGCCAAGCCCGGGAACCCGGTCTCTCCGCTGGCGCCGGCCAGGTTTCCCGATCTGCCGGTGGTCGAGGGGGTGGAATTCGCCGCCGGTGCCGCAGGGGTCAAATACAAGGGCCGTACCGATGTCATGCTGGTCCGGCTGGCGCCGGGTACGGCTATCGCGGGCGCGTTCACCAAATCCTCGACCCGTGCGGCCTGCGTTCTGGACTGTCAGGCCAAGCTGGCGCTGAAACAGGACACGGCCAAAGGCGCGGCGATCATCGTGAACTCGGGAAATGCCAATGCCTTTACCGGCCGGCTGGGCCAGGAGGCGGTCGATACTGTCACCGGTGGCGTCGCCAAGACGCTGGGCGTGCCGCGTGAGCGGGTGTTCTCATCCTCGACCGGGGTGATCGGCGAGCCGCTGCCGGCCGAGCGCATCACCGCCGTTATCGGCGATCTGGCGGCCAGTCTGGACGTCTCGGGTGCGGCGGATGCGGCGCGTGCCATCATGACCACCGACACTTTCCCGAAAGGTGCTTCGGCGACCATTCAGGGTGAGGGCGGGCCGATCAACATCGTTGGCATCGCCAAAGGTTCGGGCATGATTGCGCCGGATATGGCGACGATGCTGGTCTATATCTTTACCGATGCGCAGATCGCGCCGGCGATGTTGCAACGGATGCTGTCGTCGCGCCTGGATCAGACCTTTAACGCGATCACCGTGGACAGCGACACCTCGACCTCGGACGCGCTGATCCTTGCCGCGACCGGCAAGTCCAGGGCTGCGCCGATCACCGATCTGCGTTCGGCCCCGGCGCGGGCCTTTGGCAAGGCGCTGTCGCAGGTGATGCTGGATCTTGCCCAGCAGGTGGTCCGTGACGGCGAAGGTGCGACAAAATTCGTAGAAGTGCAGGTCACCGGTGCGGCTAATGATGCCGATGCGCATCGCGTGGCCATGGCTATCGCCAATTCGCCGCTGGTGAAAACCGCCATCGCCGGTGAGGATGCTAACTGGGGCCGCGTGGTCATGGCCGTCGGTAAGTCCGGTGCCAAGGCTGACCGCGACCGGCTGTGCATCCGCTTTGGCGACATGGTCCTGGCCGAAAAAGGCTGGCGCGCGCCCAGCTATGACGAGGCCGCCGCCAGCGCCTATATGAAGCGCGACCACCTGATCATCGGCGTCGACCTGGGGCTGGGCAAGGGGCAGCGCACGGTCTGGACCTGCGACCTGACGCATCGCTACATTGATATCAACGCCGATTACCGCTCATGAAAATGGTGCTTGTTGCGGCCGTCGCTCTGATCGACACCGACGGTCGCGTCCTGCTGGCACAGCGCCCCGAGGGCAAGTCCCTCGCAGGCCTGTGGGAGTTTCCGGGCGGCAAGGTCGAGCCGGGTGAGACCCCCGAAGCCGCGCTGATCCGCGAACTGCACGAAGAGCTGGGGATCGAGACATGGCAATCCTGTCTTGCGCCTCTGACCTTTGCCAGCCACGCCTATGAAGATTTCCATCTGCTGATGCCGCTTTATGCCTGCCGGCGCTGGCAGGGCGTGCCAATGCCTCGTGAAGGGCAAAAACTGTCCTGGGCGCGTGCCTCGGAATTGAACAAATACCCGATGCCACCCGCTGATTTGCCGCTAATTCCCATCCTGCGCGACTGGATATGAGACATATCGGTCACGCGAGCGGGGATCATATCAACAACTTGCAGTATATTTGCACATTCCCGATTAACATTTAACGAATTTGTGACAATCCTGAAATCCTCAAGAGGAGGAGATTGGACATGATTCGCACGATCACGATCGGTAGCTGCATTTCTGTTCAAGGTGTTTTTGAGCGGCAGCAGGCGAATGGGAACATTGTCGTCCGGGTAGGCACCAAGACCTATGAGGGCAAACCCGTCTTGTCCTGAGGCAAGCGAACTATCTGGAATGCCGAAACGGGGCCCTGTCGGGCCCCGTTTTTTTTTTGCGCAAGTGCCCGCGCAAGGGGCGGCGGATATGAAAAGGGCGGACCCGCAGGCCCGCCCTTTTGTCTCATTCTGCGCAGTATCACAGCTGACGCTGTACCTCCTCGCGCTCAAAGATCTCGATGATGTCGCCTTTGCGGATGTCGTCGTAGTTTTCAAAGGCCATACCGCATTCCTGACCGGACTGGACCTCTTTGACCTCATCCTTGAAGCGCTTGAGCGTCTTCAGCGTGCCTTCGTGGATCACCACGTTGTCGCGCAGCAGACGCACGCCGGCAGAGCGTCGCGCCACACCTTCGGTGACCAGACAGCCGGCGACGTTGCCGACGCCCGAGACGCGGAACACTTCCTTGATCTCGGCGTAACCGATGAAGGTTTCGCGCACCTCGGCCGACAGCAGACCCGAAGCCGCCGCTTTGATATCATCAACCAGATCGTAGATGATCGAGTAATAGCGGATCTCGACCCCTTTCTGGTTGGCAGCATTGCGGGCCGGGGCATTGGCGCGGACGTTGAAGCCGATGACCGGAGCGCGGCTGGCCTCGGCCAGACCGACATCCGATTCGGTGATCGCGCCGACGCCGTAATGCAGCACGCGGATGCGTACTTCGTCGTTGCCGATCTTTTCCAGCGCCTGGACGATCGCCTCGGCCGAACCCTGCACGTCGGCCTTGATGACCACGGGCAGTTCGGCGACGTTTTCATCCGCCTTGGCCTTGGCCAGCATCTGGTCAAGGGTGATCGCGGCACCGGCAGCGGCGCGTTTGTCCTTGGCTGCCTGAATACGGTAATCGGCGATCTCGCGCGCCTGGGCTTCGGTTTCGACCACGTTCAGCACGTCGCCCGCTTCGGGCGTGCCGTTCAGGCCCAGAACCTCGACCGGAACCGAGGGGCCTGCTTCGTCGATACGGTCGCCCTTGTCGTTGATCAGCGCGCGCACCTTGCCCCACTGTTCGCCGACGACAAAGATATCGCCGCGCTTCAGCGTGCCGTGCTGGACCAGAACCGTGGCAACCGGGCCCCGGCCAACATCCAGCTTGGCCTCGATGACCGCGCCCTGAGCGGGACGGTCCGGATTGGCCTTAAGCTCAAGGATCTCGGCTTGCAGCGCGATGGCCTCCAGAAGCGTTTCCAGACCTTTGCCGGTCTTGGCCGAAACCTCGACATCCTGCACGTCGCCCGACATCGCCTCGACCACGACCTCATGCTGCAAGAGGTCGGTGCGGACCTTTTGCGCGTTGGCCTCGGGCTTGTCGATCTTGTTGATCGCGACAATCATCGGCACTTTGGCGGCCTTGGCGTGGTTGATCGCCTCGACCGTCTGCGGCATCACTGCGTCATCGGCGGCAACCACCAGAACGACGATATCCGTCACCTGCGCACCACGGGCGCGCATCGAGGTGAACGCCGCGTGGCCGGGCGTGTCGAGGAAGGTCAGCGTCGCACCCGATTCGGTCTTAACCTGATAGGCGCCGATATGCTGGGTGATGCCACCGGCCTCACCCGTGACGACGCTGGTCTTGCGGATCGCATCCAGAAGCGAGGTCTTGCCGTGGTCGACGTGGCCCATGATGGTGACCACGGGGGGACGCGGCTTCAGATCCTCGGGCTGGTCCTCGACCTGATCAATCACCTGTTCGACGTCGGAATCTGAAACACGGATAGCGCGATGGCCGAATTCGTCGATCACCAGCTCGGCGGTGTCGGCGTCGATGGTCTGGTTTGCCGTGACCATCATGCCCATTTTCATCAGGACCTTGACGACGTCAGCCGCGCGTTCGGCCATGCGGTTGGCCAGTTCCGAGACCACGATGGTTTCGGGCAACTGGACATCGCGGACCTGCTTTTCGGCGCGCTGGTTGCCGCCCATGGCTTTCTGCCGGGCTTTTTCCTGCTTGCGCTTCATCGCGGCAAGGCTGCGCTGGCGGCCGCCTTCACCATCCAGTGCCTGGCTCAGCGACAGCTTGCCGGTGCGGCGGCTGTCCTCGCGGCCCTTGCCACGGCTGTCGCGGTCGTCCGCCCCGCCGCGGGGGTCGCGGTCGCGGTCGGTCTTGCGCGGGCCAGCGGCGCTGACGCCCTTGGTTTCGGCGCGGACGGCTGCGGCCTCGGCAGCGGCACGGTCGGCGGGGGCCGCCGGGCGCGGCGCTGCCTTGGGCTTGGCAAGCTCGGCCTTTTTCTTTTCACGCAGCTCGGCCTCGCGGGCACGGCGCTCATCCTCTTCGGCTTTCAGCCGCAGGGCTTCTTCACGCTCACGCTCTTCACGCTCTTTGGCCTCGGCTTCCAGCCGGCGGCGTTCGCGCTCTTCCTCGCGGGCCTTTTCCTCGGCAGCACGCTGCGCAGCCTCTTCGACCTCGCGGGCCTTGGCGGCCTTGAGAGCAGCCAGACGGCGCTCCATCTCGGCATCCGAGATCCCGGCCGGGCGCTTCGACGGGTCGCCCGACACGGCCGAGGGCGAACCTGCGCGTGCGCCGCCAGCCGCTCCGGTCTTGCCGGGTACGACCACGCGCTTGCGTTTGGTCTCGACGACCACGTTATGGGTCCGACCGTGGCTGAAGCTTTGCTTCACATGGCCCGAACGGCCGCCGCCAAGACCCAGGGGTTTCTTTCCGTCACTATCGCTCATCCGATCTTCATTCCTTCCCGGCGGGTGCACCGCCGTCATGCCCGCGCAGACCAGTCAGTCTGCTCGCGTCCCTGATCAATCTTTCGGTCAGGCCCCCCGGCGCAAGCGCGCTGTGTATGACATGATCGCGCCCAAAGGACAAACCCAATTCTGAGGCGGTCATGCAGCCGAACCACCGGCCTCCCGGCGGCGTCCACAGTTTACCCTTGCCCCGCTCGGATCCGTCGCTGGCCTGAAGCAGTACCTTGACCTTGCCCGAGGCCAGCCAGTCCTTGACCTTTTCAAATCCTGCAACCGCCAGTCCCGCCTTGCGGGCCAGCGAAAGCGTGTCGGTCACCCGCCGCGCCAGCCCCGCCTCGATCATCTCAAGAAGATCGGACGGAGCGGTGACGCGGGCTTTGGCACCGCGTGAAAACAGTCCCTTCGCCGCAGCCCTGTCCAAGGCAGCGCGATCAGCCACCACCCAGAACCCGCGTCCGGGCAGCTTTTCAGCCAGATCAGGCACGACCTCGCCATCGGGGTCCGCGACAAAGCGGATCAGACCCGCCTTAGGCTGGGTCTCGCCCGTGACGATGCAGCGCCGTTCGGGCGTCTCGCGGTCCTTGATACGGCCCCCGCGCGTCATCTATCTCCCGGGGCGTTACACCCCGGCCTCCTGTCCGTCGGCTTCATCGGCTTCTGCCGATTCCAGCTCGGTCGGGTCAACCCAGCCCAGCATGACACGGGCGGTCATGACGAGGTTCTGGGCCTCTTCAAGGCTGATATCGAAGGGCTCAAGGATGCCATCATCCTTGACGCGCTGACCGTTCTGCGTGGTCCAGCCGCCCGCCAGTTCCCAGTCGGCGCAGGTGGCAAAATCTTCAAGCGTCTTGACGCCTTCCTTGGCCAGCGCCTCGACCATCTGCGGGGTCAGGCCCCCGAATTCGATCAGGCTGTCCTCGACGCCAAGGGCGCGGGCATTCTCAAGCGCGGCCTTGTTCGCGGCCTCCAGATGCTCGCGGGCGCGGGTCTGCAGCTCCTCTGCGGTCGCTTCGTCCACGCCTTCGATCGCCAGCAGCTCGTCCACATCGACATAGGCCACCTCTTCGAGATCGGTGAAGCCTTCGGCAACCAGAAGCTGGGCAAAGAATTCGTCCAGATCCAGCGTGTCCATGAACAGCTTGGTGCGGGCGTTGAATTCGGCCTGCCGGCGCTTGGACTCTTCTTCCTCGGTGAGGATGTCGATGTCGAGCCCGGTCAGCTGGCTTGCCAGCCGCACGTTCTGGCCGCGGCGACCGATAGCCAGCGAAAGCTGCTCGTCGGGGACCACCACCTCGATTCGGGTCGCATCCTCGTCAAAGACGACCTTGGCGACCTCGGCCGGTTGCAGGGCGTTCACAAGGAAGGTCGCCTGATCGTCGGACCACGGGATGATGTCGATCTTTTCGCCCTGCAGCTCGCCCACCACGGCCTGAACGCGGCTGCCGCGCATGCCGACGCAGGCGCCGACCGGGTCGATCGAGTTGTCATAGCTGATCACGGCGATCTTGGCGCGCGAGCCGGGGTCACGGGCCACGGCCTTGATCTCGATGACGCCGTCATAGATTTCCGGCACTTCCATCTTGAACAGTTCGGCCATGAACTGCGGGTCGGTGCGCGACAGGAAGATCTGCGGACCGCGGGCCTCGCGGCGCACGTCCTTGACATAGGCGCGGATGCGGTCGTTCGGGCGATAGCTTTCGCGGCCGATCTTTTCGTTGCGGCGCAGGATCGCTTCGCCACGGCCGACATCGACGATGATGTTGCCGTATTCCTCGCGTTTGACGACACCGTTGATGATGGTGCCGATGCGGTCCTTGAATTCCTCGTACTGGCGGTCACGCTCGGCCTCACGGACCTTTTGCAGGATCACCTGCTTGGCCGATTGCGCGGCGATGCGGCCCAGCTCGACCGGAGGAACGCGTTCCTCGAACACATCGCCGGGCTGAGGCCTGCCTGAGAAATCCTCAAGCTTCTGGCCCTCGCGCAGCCAGCCCGACTGGCCGTCCCTGGAGGGTTCGAAATAGGGCAGGGCCTGCGCGGCGGTGAACTGGGCCTGATAGTTCTCGACCGCGTCATCCTCGACCACGGTGCGGGCGCGGGTGAAGGTGGCGTTGCCGGTCTTGCGGTCGATATGGACGCGGATGTCCATTTCCGAGCCGTAGCGCGACTTGGCGGCACGGGCGAGGCTGTCCTCCATCGCCTCGATCACCAGATCGGGGTCGATCATCTTTTCCCGCGCAACGGCCTCGGCAGTTTGCAGCAGTTCAAGCTGGTTGGCAGAGGTGATGGCCATTCCTCACTCCTTCGCGGCGGCGTTGTCTTCGCCGGCTTCCGTTTCGATCTCGTCAAAGGCGGATTCGTCCAGATTGTCGATCTGTACGCCCGCGTCCTTTTTCTGCCGTAGCATTTCGGCAATCAGTTCGTCGGTCAGGACCAGCTTTGCATCTGAAAGCCAGTCGAAATTCAGCCCGATGGTGTGGGTCTCATCACCTTCGGAGATATTAAGCAGCACCTCGTCACCCTCGACGCCCGCGAGCACGCCCTTGAAGCGCTTGCGCCCGTCGATGGGCTGGTTGGTTTCCAACCTTGCCTCATAACCTTCAAAGGTGGCGAAATCTTTAACCCGGGTCAGAGGGCGGTCGATGCCGGGGCTTGAAACCTCAAGATGATAAGCGTCCTCAAGCGGATCCTCGACATCCAGCACCGCGCTGACCGCGGTCGAAATATCGGCGCAGTCGTCGACGTTGATGCCGCCTTCCGGCCGGTCGGCCATGATCTGCAAGGTGGCGGTCTTACCGCCTTGCAGGCGGATGCGCACCAGTTCGAAACCCAGATCCTCGATGACCGGGGCGATGATCTCGGCCAGACGCCGGTCGATGGCGGTCTTGGCGATGAGGTCGGTCATTCAGTTTCCCCAAATACAAAAAACGGGCCGTGGCGGCCCGTGCGTCTTACCGGTGGGCAGGGTGTGGACGCCTGCGCCGCTGTTGAGCCGCATATAGGCCGCCCGGCACCAAATTGCAAGGGAAACCGCCGCTGGGCCGGGAAACCCCGCAAAGGGCGTGTCAGCTCTGGCGCGTTCCATCGCGCAACCCGTCCATGACCCGCACCAGTTCAGCGGCGATTCGCGGCTCGCTCAGCGCATGACCCGAGGCCGGTACCAGCCGCAATTCGGCCTTGTCCCAGCCCTCGGCCAGCTCCCACGCGGTGCTGGGGGGGCAGACCATGTCATAGCGTCCCTGCACGATCACGGCGGGGATATGTTCAATCCGGTGGCGGTTATGCAAAAGCTGCCCCTCTTCGAGAAAGCAGCCATTTGCGAAATAGTGATTCTCGAGCCGGGCAAAGGTGCGGGCGTAATCGGGGGGAGCATGGCCGGCGCCGATGATTTCAAGCCCTGCCAGAGTGTTTTCCCAGACCAGCCAGGGCATGGCAAAGCGCGTTTCCTGCCCCCGGTCGCCGCTGAACAACCGCCGGTGATAGGCGGCGATCATGTCGCCCCGCTCGGCCTCGGGGATCGGGGCCTGAAACTCGGCCCAACGGTCGGGGAAAAAGCGCGCGGCACCGCCACCGTAGAACCAGTTCAGTTCGGACCGGCGGCCAAGGAAAACGCCGCGCAGCACCATGGCCCCGACCCGGTCGGGATGGGCTTCGGCATAGGCGACGGCCAGCGTTGCGCCCCAACTGCCGCCGAACAGGGTTGCCCGTTCGATCCCAAGGGTGCTGCGGATGATCTCGATATCGGCGATCAGGTGCCGGGTCGTGTTGGCCTCGACCGAGGCATGGGGTTGCGAGCGTCCGCAGCCGCGCTGGTCAAACAGCACGACCCGGTAATACGACGGATCAAAGAAGCGCCGCATATACGGGCTGCACCCTCCGCCCGGCCCGCCATGCAGGACGATCACCGGCACCCCGTCGGGATTGCCGCTTTGTTCGACATGCAGCTGATGTCCGTCGCCAACATCCAGCACACGGCGGTCGAAGGGTTCGACCATCGCGTGCAGTCTGCCATGCGACGACATGCCGCCGATTTGCCCTGCCAATCTGTCCATGGCACCACTATATAGCGCCTCGCACGCGCCCGCCACATCAAGGACGGCCAGATGACCGAAAGACCAGATACCGCCGCCCCAAGCAGCATCGACCCCGCCGAGGTCGCCAAGTTTCAGGCCATGGCGCGGGAATGGTGGGACCCTCAGGGCAAGTTCAAGCCGTTGCATATGCTGAACCCGACCCGGCTGGAATATGTCACGACGCAAATCGCCGCCCAATTCGGCCGTGACCTGACCGGGGCCATGCCTTTTCGCGATCTGGCGATTCTTGACATCGGCTGCGGCGGCGGGCTGATGGCCGAACCTATGGCGCGGCTAGGGGCCTTGGTGACGGGGGCCGACGCGGCCGAGGGCAACATCGCCATTGCAAGCCTTCATGCCGAAGAGCAGGGGCTGCCTATCGACTATCGCGCCACCACCGCCGAGGCGCTGGCTGCCGAAGGGCTGCGTTTTGACGTGGTGATGGCGCTGGAGATCGTCGAGCATGTCGCCGACCCGGCCCAGTTCATCGCCACCTGTCGCGATCTGGTGGCGCCGGGCGGGATGCTGATCGTCTCAACCCTGAACCGCACGGCGCGCAGCTTTGCCGCCGCAATCGTCGGGGCCGAGTGGATCATGCGCTGGCTGCCCAAGGGCACGCATGACTGGCGGCGTTTTATCACCCCCGGTGAACTTGCGCAGATGACCGAGATCACAGGCCTTAGCGTTGTTGATCGCTGCGGGATGGTCTTTAACCCTCTGGGCTGGAGCTGGTCGCTGTCGCATCGCGACCTGTCGGTGAACTATGTCCTGACCGCTCTGCGCGAAGGGTGACGGGGCAAAGCGGGTCAGCGCCCTGCCGGTCCGCGATGTTCCTGTCCCAAGGTTTCCTCCAGCTGTTTGCGCAGCATGCGCAGCACCGGCAGCGCCGCACGCACCCGGTCGGCACCCACATCGCGCACCACATCGGCAATGCGCGGCATAAAGGCAGCCAGTGCCGCGTCCCGCGCCGCACGACCCGCCGGGCTGATGGCGATCAGCTTGCGCCGCGCATCGTCCCAATCGGGGCGAATATGAATATGCCCGGCCCATTCCAGCCGTGACAATGTATTGGTCATGGCGCCGCGCGTGACGTGAAAGGCTTCGGCCAGTTCGGCAGGCGTGCGCTCGACATTCAGATGGGCCAGCAGATTCAGCACCGAGAAATGCGAAATCTGCATGCCCTTGGGCAGTGCCTTGCCAATCAGATCGCGCGCCAGCTGGTCGGCGATAAACACTTCGGAAAACAGGCTGGCGGCCAGGGCCTCGGCCGAGCCGTCGGCATGCCCTTGCGGGCTGTCTTGGGTCTTATGGATCATGGGCCCGTGAAATTCCGGTCATGCGTCAGTGATGGGATGCGAGACCGTGCATCGACAACCGCCGCCGGGTCAAGCGTCACGAGAGTCACCCCCGGTTCGGTCCCGCCATCGGCGAGGACCTCGCCCCACGGGCTGACCGCCAGCGAATGGCCATAACTGCGACGGGTTGGGCGGTCCGGTTCGGCATGGGTGGCATGGGTGCCGCATTGCGCCGGTGCCAACACAAAGCTGCCTGTTTCAATGGCGCGTGCGCGCAAGAGCACCTCCCAATGCGCGGCACCGGTCGTGTCGTTGAAGGCCGCCGGAACTGTCAGGACCGTCGCCCCCGCCTTGGCGAGCGCGCGGTAAAGGTAGGGAAAGCGCAGATCGTAGCAAACCGTCATGCCGACCGGCAAAGGACCCTCTGCCAGAACTGCGCGATCTCCGGGCCGGAAAGCTGCGGATTCGCGGTAGGATTCGCGTTCTGAAACGGTCACATCGAACATGTGCAGCTTGTCATAACGGGCGCGGATGCTGCCGTCCGGTGCGATCAGAAAGCTGCGATTGGCAAAGCGGGTCTCGCCCGGCTCACCGGTCCTAAGTGACAGAGAGCCGATCAACAGCCAGATGCGCAGATCCCGCGCCTCATGACGCAGGGCGGCCAGTGTTTGGTCCTCAGCCTCGGGGCGCAGAATCATCTCTTGCCGCTCGCGACTCGCGCCAAGCAGGTTCGTCGCCTCGGGCGTCAGGACCCAGGTCGCGCCTTGTCGCGCGGCCTCGCGGATCAGGGTCCGCGTTTCGGGAAGGTTGCGCTCGGGGTCGTCCGAGACGTTCAGCTGTACGAGCCCGGCAGTGACGCCTTTGCTCATGCGGTCAGGCTCAGCAGCCCGTCCAGCCGGCCCTGACGGTCAAGCGCATGCAGATCGTCCGAGCCGCCGATATGCTGACCGTCGATAAATATCTGCGGCACCGTCCGGCGGCCCCCGGCGCGCTGGGTCATGGCCTCGCGCAGTTTGGGATCACGGCTTACATCGGTCTCTTCATAGGCGATGCCCTTGCGTTGCAGCAGCGACTTTGCCGCGTGGCAATAAGGGCAGGTGGGCGTGGTATGGATTTCGACCTTGGCCATGGATGCATCCCGATGTTCATTGTCCGGCCCCCTATCTAGGCATCCTTGACCGCCCGCGCCAGCACCAGGATGGAAAGAGGTCCCGCCCCCGCTGCGTTAAGTGCTGTCGCAGCAGCACAAAGCGTCGCACCCGAGGCCATTACGTCATCAACAAGCAGCACCGGCCGCCCCTGCAATCGTTGCGCTATCCGCGTGGGCGCAGTGATGGCGTCCTTTTGGTTGGCATAACGGTCGGTGACGCTGCGATGATCCTGCATCGGCGTATGACGCAGCCGCCGCAGCGCGCCGGGCAGAAAGTCCAGCCCATAGGCCCGGGCGACGGGCCGGGCCAGTATCTCGGCCTGATTGTATTTGCGCCTGAGCAGCCTGCGCAGCGGCACCGGAACCGGCACCACCACCATTCCCGGCTGCACCAGCGGTTCCGCCGTCCGTGCAAGCCCCCCCCAAGTGCCGGTGCCAGATCCAGCCGGTCGCCATGTTTCAGCATCAAGGCCAGCTTGCGCCCGGTACCGCGATAGACCAGTGCCGCCCGTCCGCTCTGCCATGGGCGCGGGGTGATCAGACATTCGTCGCAAGACAGCAGATCGCCAGCCTCTGTGTCCGCATCGCCAGAGTCGGGCAGGGGTGCTCCGCAGCATGTGCAGCAAGTGCCGTGAATGAAATCAGCTTCGCGCCAGCAGAGCGCACATAGCCCGCCTTCTTCGGTAACAGGAGTACCGCAGCTAAGGCATTGCGGTGGGAAACCCAGCCGCAATGCGCCTTTCATCAGGCGGCGAAGCCCCCTATGTTGCACCCCCATGATGCCTGATCGCCCCCCTTCTGTTCCCAGTCTGACCGACCGCCCGGCACTTATGCGGAACCGAATCCGCGCCCTGCGCCAGGGGCCGGCCGACTTCCTGCACCGAATCGTCGCCGACGAGATTCAGGATAGGCTTGCAGAGGTTAACAGACGGTTTAACGACATCGCTGTCGTTACCGGCTGGCCGGATTTTTGGCGGGCCGTTCTGCCCGGGGCGCGTATTGTCAGCGACGATCCCGTTCTTGATCTGCCCGAAGGTGCGCATGATCTCGTCATCCATGCCATGGCGCTGCACTGGGCCGAGGACCCCGTGGGTCAGATCGCGCAATGCGCCCGTGCCCTGCACCCGGACGGGCTGTTTATCGCTACCTGTCCGGGGGGACGCACACTGCACGAACTACGCGATTCGCTGACCCGGGCCGAGGTCGAGGTCGCAGGGGGCCTGTCGCCGCGCGTGCTGCCCATGGGCGAGATCCGCGATCTGGGCGCGCTTTTACCACGTGCCGGGCTTGCCCTGCCGGTGGCTGACCAGATCGCGCAGACGGTAAGCTATCGCAATCTGTTTCACTTGGCCCGCGATCTGCGCGCCATGGGCGAAGGCAATGCCCTGGCGCAGCGGTTGCGGCGCCCGACGCGACGAGATGTCCTGTTGCGGGCCGCCGCGCTTTATGCCGAAAACCATCCCGACCCACAGGATGGAACGCGCATCCGGGCAACCTTTGATCTGGTCTTTCTGACCGGATGGGCGCCCGACGCCAGCCAGCCAAAACCGCTTCGTCCCGGCTCGGCCAAAATGCCGCTGGCCGAAGCCCTTGCCCGCGTGAGAAAGCCCGAATGATCCCTGCCGAGCACGCCCCCGCCAGCCACCCGCAGATTCCTTCCCGCAAGATCGGCGTGCTGATCGCCAATCTGGGCACCCCCGATTCGCCTGATTACTGGTCGATGCGGCGCTATCTGAACGAGTTCCTTTCGGACAGGCGGGGGATCGATTATCCGGCGTGGAAATGGCAGCCGCTTTTGCAGGCCATCATCCTGACCAAGCGGCCTTTTACCTCTGGCGCGAACTACCGTCAGATCTGGGATTACGAAAAGAACGAAAGCCCGCTGATGACCATCACCAAAGATCAGGTCGAGGCGCTGCGCCAGCGGACAACGGCGCTGTGGGGCGACCGGGTGATGGTTGATTTTTGCATGCGCTATGGCAACCCTTCGACCTTTGACGTGGTGGATCGGATGGTCAAGGCAGGGTGCGACCGCATCCTGTTTTTCCCCCTTTACCCGCAATATGCGGGTGCGACGACCGCAACCGCGAACGACCAGTTCTTTCGCGCACTTATGCAGCAGAAGTGGCAGCCCGCTGCGCGGACCGTGCCGGCCTATTTCGACCGTCCCGACTATATCGCGGCGCTGGCCGCGTCGGTCGAGCGGACGCTGGGCGGGACCCGGCCCGGCAAGCTGGTCGCCAGCTATCACGGTATGCCGCGGCGCTATCTGCTTGAAGGCGATCCCTATCATTGCCAGTGCCAAAAGACGACGCGTCTGCTGCGTGAACATCTGGGCTGGCCCGAGGACGCCATCGACACGACCTTCCAATCGGTCTTTGGCCGCGAGGAATGGCTGCGCCCCTATACGGTCGAGCATGTGGCCGAGCTGGCAAAGCAGGGGATTACCAGGATTGCGGTGATCTCTCCGGCCTTTTCTGCCGATTGCATCGAAACGCTTGAGGAAATTCAGGGCGAGATCCGCGAAGCCTTCATCCATGCCGGGGGCGAGGAGTTCACTTATATTCCCTGCCTCAACGCCGAGCCTGACCATATCGAGGTGCTGACCACGGTGATCGGGGAAAACCTCGCGGGCTGGGTTTGACAGGGGCTGGCACCAGACGCGGTCCTGTGCGCCGCAGCGTATGAATATGCACGAAAAAAGGGGCCGAAAGGCCCCTTTTGCATTCACAGTCTTTGCTGGCCGGTCAGATCAGCAGCACCTGCGTGCCGATCGTGGTCAGATCGTAAAGCTGGGAGATGTGCTCGTTGTAAAGCCCGATGCAGCCGTTCGAGGATTTGCGGCCGATCTTGCGCGTGTCATGGGTGCCGTGGATGCGGTAATATTGCCAGCTGAGCCACAGCGCATGGGTGCCAAGCGGGTTATCGGGGCCCGGCGGCACGAAATCCGGCCATTCGGGGTTGCGCTTTTTCATCTCGGGGGTCGGAGCCCAGCTCGGCCCTTTGACCTTCTTGATGATCTCGGTCCGGCCGGTGCGGGTCAGGTCGGGGCTGACCGGGACCGAGGTCGGGAACAGTTTGTAGACCGACTGATCCTCGGACCAGTAATGCAGCGCGCGTGAGGTCAGATCGACAAGGATCGCGCCATTGGTCAGATCCTTGAAGTAGGGCTGCCAGTCCTGCATGCGGAAACTGGAGATATTGCGGCGCGAATCCTGATTCGGATCATATTGCACCATGCCCGCGTCAGGCGTGGCGCCGCCGCCCGTACCTTGCAGCGGCAGCCCGGTATAGGGGTCGATGGCCTGTGCGATGGCGGGGGCTGCCAGCCCCGTAGCGCCGAGAGCCACCGAGGCGGTCAGGAATTTCCGGCGCGAAACCGGATTTTTCGGCGTGATCATGTGTCGCTCCTGATAGTGACGGGCCGCTTGGCGCGGCCTTCTTTGCCCGAATGTGTGAATAGGTCTTGCTGGAGTCGCGATTTACGCCTGCGCCTGACGCCTTGCAATTCAAACTGGCGTCATTGTCGCAACAGAGTCGCAGCCTGTGGCTATCACGCAATCTTGGGTTTGAAGCAGCTCGCGCGCTTTTGTATGGCTGACGCAAAACCTCCTTTGGGGACAGGACATCATGTTGAAATTCGCTACCTTGGCTCTTGTGTCGGTGCTGGCCCTTTCGGCCTGCCAAAGGCCGGCCCAGCAACTGGGCCCCGACGGGCAGCCGCTGCCGGTCGCATACAAGATTACCCCGCGTGAGGCAGCGCAGATCCCCGGCCGCGTTCTGGGCCAGGTCAACTCGCTGCGCGCCAATGTCGCTGCGCCCGCGATGATCCAGAACCCGATGCTGGACGCGGCTGCCCAGGCCCATGCCCGTGACATGGCGGCACAGAACCGCGCCTGGCACTTTGGCTCGGACGGTTCGTCGCCGCTCGACCGTGTGCGGCGTCAGGGCTATTCGGGCCACCTGATCGGCGAAAACATCTCGGAGACCTATGAGAACGAGATCACCACGCTGAACGCATGGATGCAGAACCGCGACACCCGTGACGTGATCATGGACCCGCGTGCGACCGAGCTGGGCATGGGCTGGTATCAGGAACCGTCGGGCAAGATCTGGTGGGTGCTGATCACCGGCGGTGCGGGCGGCGCGTCGAATATGGTAGCCGGCAGCTTTGCTGCGCCCGGCGCCGGTATCTGATTTTCCGGGTCACCGAATCGCAAAGGGGCGGTATTGGCTGCCCCTTTTTCATGTCTCGTCGTTTGCCGATCCGCGGGGCTAGTGGATAGTGGAATACGGCTGCGTCATGTGCAGGTGACCTCCTTATCCCGACCTTGCTCATCCCCAGCGGCCTTTTTCGACCGGTGTCGACGGGACCCATCCGGCGGATCGCGCCAGGTACTTGTGGTCCGGATACATCCCGCTGCGGATCGCGCAAATAAACAGGCCCCGGATTTCCGGGGCCTTTCGCATGTCATCGTTCTTGTTTCCCGTGGGCTAGTCGGGGCTAAGGCGAGTTTTCTCCTATGCCCGGCAAGCCGCCGTTACGGGTAGAGAAAGACCGGAACGCCGGGCCTTAGCATGGTAAAGATCTCTTCGATCTCTTCATCGGTGACAGCGATACAGCCAGCGGTCCAATCCGGGCGGTTCAGTGCCCGTCCTTCGGGGCCCAGGCCGTGGATGAAGATGTCCCCGCCGGGCCTGAGTCCCATGGTAGCTGCACGTGCTACGTCCTGAGCCGAGGGGTAAGAGATGCCCACCGACAGGTGATAGCGGCTACGCGGGTTGAACCGGTCGATGAAATACATGCCCTCGGGCGTGCGCCCGTCGCCCTCGTACTGCTTGGGGCCGACCGGCTGGTTGCCAAGGTTGATCTTGTAGCTTTTGATCACTTCCTTGCCGCTGACCATATACATCTTGCGCTCACCCTTTTTCACCACAACCTGGGTGATGGGTGGCCCCTGATAGGTCTTGCTGGGTTGCAGACTGTCTCCACCGCCGCAACTGGCCACAACGGCCACTGCGACAACCGCGAAGAATGCGCGAATTGCCCGAATCATCACTGCCCTCTAAGTGCGCTATGCGCTTCGTTTTATTATGAAATACCACAAAGATTAAAAATTCGCTAGCGGCGACGAAATTCGGCGACGGTCTCGACATGCGGCGACCAGCGGAACTGATCAACGACAAAGAGCCGCGTCAAAATATAGCTGCTCTCGGCAAGAATTCGCGCATCCCTTGCGAAAGTGACGGGGTCGCAACTGACCCAGGCGAGCCGTGGAACCACGGCTCGGGCAATCTCGCGGGCCTGCGTTTCTGCACCGGCACGGGGTGGGTCGATCACGATTGCGTCATAATCCAGCTCATCAGGCAAGAGCGGACGGCGGGCCAGATCCCGAATCTCGGTCGTGATTCGGCGCAGGCCGGGGGCGCGGCGTGCGGCGGCATCCAGTGCCTTCAATGGCGCTGCCAACCCCTCGACCGCGTGCAGCATCGCTGTTTCGGCCAGGGGCAGGGTAAAGGTGCCGCAGCCCGAGAACAGATCGAGCACCCGGTCCGCATCCCCAACCATGTCGCGCACGGCGGCAAGCAGCGCGGCCTCGCCCTCGGCCGTGGCCTGCAGAAACCCGCCCGGAGGCGGCACGACCAGCGCCCGGCCCATGGGCAATGCAGGCGGCCGGCGGGTGATGCCTTGACCGTCCCAGCTTAGCCGCGCCAGATCGCCCTGATCGGCCAGCGCTGAAAGGCTTTGGAACAGACCGGGCGTCATCGGCTTGCCACCGGTGACCGCGATATCCAGCCCCGCCGGTGTCTCGGTCACTGCCAGAGAAACCTCGCCCGAGCGTGAGGCACCTGCCGTCACAAGCTGGCGCAGAAAGGGCAGGGCGGATTGGATGGCTGGGCGCAGCACATGACAATCTGCGATATCGACGATCACATCAGAGGCACGGGCGTGAAAGCCAAGCAGAGCGCCCTTTTTCGTCCTGCGCCCCGACAATACCGCACGGCGACGCGAGCGTGGCGGCGAAACATGAACCCCCGCAACCGGCGCAGACAGCCCCTGCGCGCGCAGCGCCTCGGTCACTACGCCGACTTTCCACGCCTTTACGAAGTTTTCCGAGCCGTGCATCAGCGAGCAGCCACCACAGGCGCGGTAATGCGGGCAGGGCGCTCGTACCCGATCGACCGAGGGCGTCACGATGCGCGGCGCGGCAATGCGGCCCTCGGCAGGGTCACCCTCAATCTCTTCTCCGGGCAGGGTCAGCGCGACAAGGGCTCGCTGATCGCCGCTGACGGCCACGCCATCGCCCTTGCGGCCCAGACGTTCAACTGTCCAGATTGTCACTCGGCTGCCTCGGCGGTCTCGTCATCATCCTCGGTGCC
The DNA here is from genome assembly GCF_000185925.1 of Paracoccus sp. TRP. Classification (NCBI taxonomy): domain Bacteria; kingdom Pseudomonadati; phylum Pseudomonadota; class Alphaproteobacteria; order Rhodobacterales; family Paracoccaceae; genus Paracoccus; species Paracoccus sp. TRP. The sequence goes on from NZ_AEPN01000005.1 coordinate 47,324, forward strand.
AAGGAAACCGCCCGACTGGCGATTCCAGTAGCGCGCATAGGTGCCGTTCAGTGCCAGCAGTTCGGCATGGGTGCCCTGTTCGACAATGCGGCCTGCCTCCAGCACCACAATGCGGTCAAGCTCGGCAATGGTCGAAAGCCTGTGCGCAATCGCCAGCACCGTCTTGCCCTGCATGGCGCGGTGCAGCGCGTCCTGAACCTGCGCCTCGACCTCGCTGTCAAGCGCGCTCGTCGCCTCGTCCAGCACAAGGATCGGGGCGTTCTTGAGCAAGGCACGGGCAAGGGCGATACGCTGGCGCTGGCCACCGGACAGTTTCACGCCCCGCTCGCCCAGATGGGCGTCATAGCCGGTGCGTCCCATATGGTCGCGCAGCGTCAGGATAAAGTCATGCGCCTCGGCGGCCTGGGCCGCAGCGACGATATCTTCTTCGCTGGCGTCAGGGCGACCGTAGAGGATGTTCTCGCGCGCCGAGCGGTTGAACATCGCGGTTTCCTGCGTGACCATGGCGATGTTGCGGCGCAGGCTTTCCTGGGTTACGGCACGCACGTCATGGCCATCCACCCGGATCGCGCCGCGATCGACGTCGTAAAGCCGCAAGAGCAGCGACACCATGGTCGATTTCCCCGCCCCCGAGGCCCCGACGATCCCCAGCTTTTCGCCCGGGGCGATATGCAGATCAAGATCGCGGATGCCCCCCTTGTCGCGACCATAGGCGAAATCGACATGGTCAAAGTCGATGCCGCCCCGGACTCGGCCCAGAGAGATGGCATCGGAAGCATCCGTCAGGGCATGGGGCGGCGCAAGGGTCTGCATCCCGTCCTCGACCTCACCGATGCTGCCCCAGACGCCCATCAGGGCCATGCTGACCCAGCCGGTCATCTGCGCCAGCCGCATGGCGATGGCGCCGGCGGCGGTGATGTCGCCTGCCGTTGCAAGCCCCTGTCGCCACAAAAGGATGCTGCCCCCGACGAGAATCACCGGCAGCGCACCCGCGATGGTCATCAGCGACAGCCGGAACCAGGTCGAGACGCGGCCGAAATCCAGTGCCCGTTCGCGGAAACCGGCCATGGCGCCAAGCGCGGCGCGGTCCTCGTGTTCGGCATGGGCGAAAAGCTTGACGGTCTTGATATTGGTGATCGTATCGACGACCTGTCCCGTGACCATGGCACGGGCCGAGGCACGGCTGGCCGAGCGTGAGCGGATGCGGGGCAGGAAAAAGCGGATCAGCAGCAGATAAGAGCCCAGCCAGACAATCAGCGCCAGTGCCCCCCATCCGTCGACCGAGACCAGAAACGCGGCCGAGCCGATCACCGAGGCCAGCGCAAAAGCGACCACGTTCACGAATTCGGTTGCGACATCGGTCACTGCGCGCGCGGTTTGCATCTGCTTTTGTGCAATGCGCCCGGCAAAGTCGTTGTCAAAAAAGGTGACCGCGTGGCCCATCGTCCAGCGATGCAACCGCGACAACACCAGCGGCAGGATGTTCGGGCCAATGATGACGCTGGAGCTGGCGGTCGAAAGGCCAAAGATCGCCGGACGAATCAGCAGGAAAAAGGCGACAAAGCCAAGGATCAGCCCGCCCTGATCGGCCCAGATCCGGTCGACGGGGGTCGAGATGACTGCATCGACCACCCAGCCCAGCATCACCGCCGAGACGACATCGGCAATCCCGCCAAGCGCCGAGGCAATCGCCGCGACCGTCAGCCCCGGCCAAGCCCCCGAGAGGCACCAGCGGAAAAAGGCCAGCAGGCTGCGCGGCGGCGGACCTTCGGCGGGGCGGAAAGCATCAATCATGCGGGCAAAAAATTCGTGCATCAGCTTCCGGCCTCTGGTTGCAGTGCGATTTGCAACAGCGCCTCGCGCGGCAGGGTGAAATCGCTGTCGATGTAGGCGGCCTCGGCGCGACGCAGCGCCTGACCCAATGCGGGGCCTGAAAGCTGGGGCATCAGGTCGCGGGCGGTCAGTGGGAATTTTGCCTCGGCCCCGCGCGCAAGCCGATGGCACCAGCCAAAGGGCGGAGTTTCACCCCGGGCCGCCCGGATCAGCACCGATTGCGCGGCGACGGCGCGGCCAAAATGATAGGCGGCGACCGGGGCGGGCATGGTCAGGGCCTGTGCGATCTGGTCTTGCGTCCGCGTCTCGTCCCGCGACAGGCGCAGCGCCTCGGCCGCGTCCGGGGGGGCAAGCAACGCCAGGCGGCGCGGCCAGGCGGTCAGCGCGCCGGTGCCGTATTCATGCTCGGCCTCGACCAACTCGGGCAGGTCGCTGGCATCGGCACCGGGCAGGACCTGTGTCAGCACCCCGGTTTCCGTCATCAGCGCCACAGAGGGCGAAGGGTCGGGCGCGTTCAGCAGCCGGCGGATCTCATACCCGATCCGCTCACGCGAGATGCGGGCCAGCCCTTCACGCAGCTCACCGCAGGCGGCGACCGCCTGCAGCTCGGCCTCGCGACCATACCAGGCAAGAAAGCGAAAAAAACGCAGGATACGCAGGTAATCTTCGGAAATCCGGTCATGGGGGTCGCCGACAAAGCGCAGCCGGCGTCTGGCCAGATCCTCAAGCCCGCCGACCGGGTCCAGCACCTCGCCTGTCGAGGTGGCGTAGATCGCGTTCATGGTAAAGTCGCGACGCTGCGCGTCCTCTTCGATCCGGTCGGAATAGGCGACGACGGCGCGGCGGCCAAAAGTCTCGACATCGCGGCGAAAGCTTGTCACCTCAAAGCCGCGCCCTCCGGCGATGACGGTGATGGTGCCGTGGTCGATCCCGGTCGGGACGGTGCGCAGCCCGGCGGTTTCGGCAAGGCGAAGCGTTTCCCCGGGCCGGGCCGAGGTTGCGATATCCACATCTGCTACCGGTTCGCCCAAAAGGGCGTTACGGACCGCGCCGCCGACGATCAGCGCCTGTGCACCCTCGGCCGACAGCGCGGCCAGCACCTGTTTCAGGGCCGGATCGTCTAGAAAGGGCGCGGTCAGACGGGTCATGCAGAAAGCCTTGTCGCAAGGGAATGCAGTACGCGGGCGGTGGCGCCCCAGATATAATAGGGGCCCCAGGGAGCGACGTAATAATCGCGCCGCGCCCCGCGCCAGTGCCTGCCCTCGATACGGTAATTCGCGGGGTTGGTGATATGGGCAAAGGGGACGGTAAAGACCTCTTCGACCTCGTTCGCCTCGGGGGTGAGGGTAAAAGGGGCATGGATCAGCGCCAGCACCGGGGTCATCGCAAAGCCGGTGACGGTGCGATGCGGCGGCATGGTGCCCAGCACCTCGACCTGTGCGGGGTCAAGGCCGACTTCCTCCTGTGCCTCGCGCAGCGCGGCGGCGACCTCATCCCGGTCGTCGGGGTCGACCTTGCCGCCCGGCAGCGCGATTTGCCCGGGGTGGTAGCGCAGGCTTGAGGCCCGCTTGGTCAGGATCAACCGCCCGTTGCTGGCGTCAAACCCGGCAAGCACGCCTGCCGGGCGCAGCGCGGTTTCGGCAGCGGGGGGCGGCGCACTGGCGAAATCGTAATCTGACGAAGGCCCCGTCTGTACCGACAGGGCCTGCATCAGCTTTTCGCGCAGCGTCGCCATCAAAGCCCGGCCCGGCTTTCCCGGGCGTCGCTGTGGGGCAGAGGCTTGCCTTTGGCGTCGACCGTCGCGTCAAACCCAAGGCTTTGGGGGTCGAACTCGTAATGAGCGCCGCAGAACTGGCAATCGGCGGTCACGATCCCATCGGCATTAGTCATATGGGCGATGTCCTTGGCAGAATAGATCGACAGCGTGCCGCGCACCCGGTCGGCGCTGCACGAACAGCCAAAGACCAGATTTTGCCGGTCAAAACTGGTCGGCTCATCCTCGTGAAAGAGGCGATAGACCAGATTGGGCAGCGGCAGGGTGGGATCGACCAGCTCGATATCCTCGACCGTCGACATCAGCGTGGTGGCGCGGTTCCAGTCCTCGGACTGCGCGCCTTGCAGGATGTCGGCGGATTTGAGGTTTTCCTCCTCGGGATCAGCAGAGGCGTGGCTGGAGGCGGGCAGGGTCTGCAGCATCACGCCACCGGCGCGCCAATGCTCATCATGATGGCCGGGCAGGCGCGAGCGACCCACCGTCAGTTCAAACTGGGTGGGCAGCTGTTCGGACTGCTCGAAATAGGTCTGCGCACAGGCGGCAAGCGACCCGCCGGCCAAAGGAGTCAGCCCCTGATAGGGTGTCGTCCCCTGACCCTGATCGATCAGCACAGCGAAATACCCCTGACCGATCTGGTCAAAGCCGGGCCGGTCAAGCTGCAGGCGATCGGCATCAAAGCTGGCCCAGGCACGCATGCGGGCGGGACCGCCCTCGGTTTCGGGGGCGTAGTAATCGGTTGCGATGGTGCGGACGGCACCATTGCCGCGCACCTGCAGCGACAGTTTCCAGCGCAGCTTGATAGTCTGGCCGATCAGCGCGGTCAGCGTGGTCAGTTCAGCCAGCACGGCGCTGACGGGCACCGGATAGTCGTGGCGAGACAGGATATGTTCAAGAACCGGCCCAAGACGCGCGATGCGGCCGCGGATGTCCGAGCGTTCAAGCTGGAAAGGCAGCACGCTGTCGTCCCAGGAAAGTTCCTTCGTTTCGGTCATTGCAAGTCCTTCGGAATGCGGAATGCGCGGGGCCGTCAGCGGCCTTGCGCCTTGGCTTCCAATATAGGCGCTGCGTGGAAAAGCCCAAGGGGCCGCGTTCCGCCTGTGGGCTTGCGACTTTCATGTGTGTTGACGGCCGGCGGGCTGGGGCGATAACCCGGACCGGCGCAATGCAGGGAGCCAGCCATGACCTTTGATCGCCGCATCAAGATCGCGCCTTCGATTCTTTCCGCGGATTTCGCCAATTTCGGCCAAGAGTGCCGCGCGGTCGAGGACCAGGGTGCCGACTGGGTCCATGTCGATGTGATGGACGGCCATTTCGTACCGAACCTGACCTTTGGTCCTGCGATGTGCAAGGCGATCCGTCCGCATATCCGCGGCGTCATGGATGTGCATCTGATGATCGCGCCGGTCGATCCCTATATCCAGGCCTTTGCCGAGGCGGGCAGCGATTTCATCACCGCCCATGTCGAGGCCGGGCCGCATATTCATCGCACGCTTCAGGCCATTCGCGGAGCGGGTGCCAGGGCGGGTCTGGCGCTGAATCCCGGCACCCCGGCCGAGGCGGCGCGGCCACTGCTTGATGATGTCGACCTGATCTGTGTGATGACCGTGAACCCCGGCTTTGGTGGGCAAAAGTTCATCCACAGCCAGATCGGAAAAGTGCGTGAACTGCGTGCCATGATCGGAGACCGCCCCGTGCATATCGAAATCGACGGTGGCGTCGATCCGACCACCGCGCCGCTGGTTGCGGCAGCGGGGGCCGATGTGCTGGTCGCGGGTTCGGCAGTGTTCCGGGGCGGCTCGGTTTCAAACGCCGCGCCCTATGGCGAGAACATCCGTGCCATCCGTGAAGCAGCCGAGGCCGCGCTGCGTTGATCTGGCGCGGCGCTACGGCGCTTGCCGGCGCGGCGCTGGGGCTGGCCGCGCCCCTTGCCGGTGCCGACTGGCGCGAACGGCTGGCCCTGTCCGGGCCAGAGGTGACGCCCGGCGGCATCTGGCTGCATGCGGCAAGTGTGGGTGAATTCAACTCGGTCCGCCTGCTGGCCGAAGAGCTTGCGCGTGGCTTTCCCCTGATGGTGACCACGAACAGCCTTACTGGCCGCGAGCTGGTGCGGGGGCTTGGCCATGCGGCTGCCCTTGCGCCACTGGACGTGCCGCAGGCTGTGGGGCGCTTTCTGGACCGGATACGGCCACGCGTTCTGGTCACGGTCGAGAATGAGCTTTGGCCCAACCGCTCGGCCATCGCGGCGGCGCGGGGGGTTGCGCAGGTGGTGGTGGGCGCGCGCATGTCGCAACGCTCGGCGCTGCGCTGGGGCAGGTTGCCGGGGCTGATCGGGCCGATGCTGCGCCGCATCGACGCGCTTTCTGCCCAAGATGCGGGTAGCGAGGCGCGGCTTCTTAAGCTTGGGCTGCCCGAGGCGGCGCTGACCCCACGCCTGAACCTCAAGCTTTTGGGTCCGGCGCGGGTCGAGCCGGGTCAGGACGGGCCAGTGCGCTGGTGTACCGTGCTGGCTGCCTCGACCCACGAGGGCGAGGAGGCGCCGATCCTTGATGCATGGCTTGCCGCGCGCGAGGCGGTGCCACAGCTGCGGCTGATCCTTGCCCCGCGCCACCCGCGGCGCGGCGATGCTGTGGCGGCCCTGATCGCGGCGCGGGGGCTGGAGTTTTCCCGGCGCAGTCAGGGTGCAACCGAAAGCGCGCCGGTGCTGCTGGCCGACACGCTGGGCGAGATGGAGCACTGGTATCACGCCGCCGGGATCTGCGTCACCGGCGGTTCTTTCGTCGAGGTGGGCGGTCATACACCATGGGAACCGGCGGCATGGCGCTGTGCCATCCTGCACGGGCCGCATGTCGAAAACCACGCTGGCGATTACGCCGATCTTGATGCAGCGGGGGCGGCAACAGGCTGTGCATCCGCCGATCTGCCACAGCGGCTGGTCCGGTTGGTGCAGGATGCCGAGGGGCAGCGCCACATGGGCGTGGCGGCGCGGGCGCTGCTGCTTGAAAGGGCTGGCAATCCCGCCACGCTTGTTACGCGGATTCGGGATCTGGCGCAGCGCGACCTTGTATAAGCCCTTTCATCCCCCGATATCTGAAGGGGAAAGGAGTCAAGATGATCCGCTACGCCCTGCGCTGTGACAAAGGCCATGATTTCGACGGCTGGTTCCGGTCCTCGGACGGGTTTGAAAGCTTGCGTTCGGCGGGTCAGATCTCTTGTACGCATTGCGGTTCGGCCAAGGTGGAAAAGGCGCTGATGGCCCCGCGTGTCGCGCAATCGCGCGACGAGGCTGCCGATCTGCACACCCCGCGCAATGAATATGAGGCCACGGTCGAAAAGCTGCGCCAGCATATCGAGAATAACTCGGATTACGTGGGCATGTCCTTTGCCTCTGAGGCCCGCGCCATGTTCGAGGGGCAGGTCCCCGAACGCGCGATCCATGGCGAGGCGCGGCTTGAGGACGCCAAAAAGCTGCTTGAGGACGGCATCCCGGTGACCCCCTTGCCCTTCCGTTCGCGCCAGCGGGCGAACTGAACCCAGCGGCTCAGGCGGGGGCGTGCTCGCCGTCGATCATTACCATGATGCGCCCGCGCGAACAGCGTTCAACCCTGGCCTCGACGCCATAGACTTCGGCCAGCAGCTCGGGGGTCAGAACCTCTTCGGGGCGTCCTTCGGCACGGGTATGGCCGCCGTGGATCAATACGATGCGGTCGGCCCATTGCGCCGCCAGCGCCAGATCATGCAGCACTGCGACAACGATCCGGCCCTCGCCTGCCAGCCGACGCAGTTCTGATAACAGACGGACCTGCCGCGCCAGATCCAGCGCGCTGGTCGGTTCGTCCAGCAGCAACAGGCGTGGGTCGCGCACGATGGCTTGCGCCAGGCTGACCATCTGGCGCTGCCCGCCTGACAGCGATGACAGGGGCTCAAGCGCCAGCGCCTCGATCCCCAGCTTGTTCAGGACTGCCATGGCCGTGGCATCGGCCTGTCGCGCGCTGACGGTTTCCCCCGAACGCAGCGCCGCGATCACGCTTTCCAGCGCCACAAGAGAAGAGCTGGCCGGCAGGCTTTGCGGCATGAAGCCGACCAGCCGGGCGCGGTCGCGCATCGGAACATGCGCAAGGTCGCTGCCGTCAAGGACTACCTTGCCACTATAGGGTTGCAGCTGGGCGATGGCGCGCAGCAGCGTGGACTTTCCTGCGGCGTTCGGTCCGGCCAGCACAGTGACTTCGCCCGGGCGCAGCAGTGGCAGATCCAGCCCCGACAGCACATTGCGTGCGCCGTAGCGGACCGAGATATTCTGTGCGAGCAACCCCTCCATCAACGCCGCCTTCCCCGCAGGATCAGCGCGAAAAAGATCGGCAACCCGATCAGAGAGGTGACCAGCCCGACCGGCAGCAGCACACCCGGCACCAGCGTCTTGCTAAGCGTCGAGGCCAGCGACATCACCAGCGCCCCGGTCAGGATGCTGGCGGGCAGAAAGACGCGGTGGTTTTCGCCGACCAGCATGCGGGCGATATGTGGCCCTGCCAGACCGACAAAGCCGATCACCCCCACCATCGACACGGCCGAGGCGGCCAGCAGGCTGACCCTGAGCAGTGTCCAGCGCCTTAGCCCGGCGACATCGACGCCAAAGCTGCGGGCCTGCGCCTCGCCCAGCCGCAGTGCGGTCAGCCTCCATGCGGCGCGGAAGGAAAAAGGTACCGTAATGGCCAGCACCAGCGCCAGCATCAGCACCCCCTGCCATTGCGCCGAGGCCAGGCTGCCCATGGTCCAGAACACCAGCTGTTGCAGCGCATCGGCCGAGGCGACAAATTGCAGCAGCGACAGCAGTGCGGCCGAGGTAAAATTCAGAGCCACCCCGAAAAGGATCAGCACCTCCGGCCCGCCGCCGCGCAGCCGGCCAAGCAATTGCAGCAGGGCAAGCGCGCCAACCGCAAAGACAAAGGCGTTGACGGAAACGCTCCAGACGGCGGGCAGGCCGGGCAGGGTCAGGCCCAGCACGATCGCCACCGCTGCGCCAAGCGCGGCCGAAGACGAAACGCCCAAGGTAAAGGATTCGGCCAGCGGGTTTTCCAGCACGGTCTGCATCTCGGCCCCGGCAAGCGCCAGCGCCGCCCCGACGAGCAAAGCCATACAGGCGACCGGCAGCCGCACATCCCAGACGATCACCTGCGTGCCGCGCCCGACCTCACCTCCGGTCAGCGCGCGCAGCGTTTCTGCCAGCGGCAGACCGGCCGGGCCGGTGACCAGATCCAACAGCAGCGCCGCCAGCGCCGCCACACCCAGAACGCCCACGAGCAGGGCGTTGCGCCGGCCTTGCCGGTGGTAAAGTTGCAGGATCGCGTCGCTCATTTTTTGGGGGCCACCCACCATGTACCCGGCACAGTGACGGGCGAGAAACGGGCGTTGATCTCGGCCAGGGTGGCGGCGGGATCGACGTCCTCGAAAAGGTCGGGATGGAAGGTTTTCGCCAGATATTCGATCAGCGCGATATGCACGGGCGAATCGTTGAAAAGATGCCAGACCCCGGCGACGCGGCCGTCCTCCACCGCCCGCAGCGAGGAAAAGCCGGGGGCCGAGATCAGCCGGTCAAAGCTGGCCTGCGCGGTCCTGGCATCGACGCCCGAGCCAAGCACAAGCCCGCCACGCGCCGCCATATGCGTGCCGCCTGTGGCGATATAGATGTCGGGATCGGCCCCGATCAGATATTCCAGACTGACATTGCCAAGCACGCCTTTCACGCTGTCATTGCCGATATTCTGGCCGCCAGCAGTGGTGATAAAGTCGTTAAACACCCCGGTTCCGACCGTTGAACAGCAGTTCACCGGCGCGGCATGGACGTGAAAGAACACGCGTGGCCGCCTGATATCCGGCGCGGCCAGCCGGTCGCGGATACGCGTCAGGCGGCTTTCGTAGAAGGTCGCGAATTCCTCGGCCCGTTCCTCGGCGCCGGTCAGTTTGCCAAGAACGCGCAGGCTGGGGATCGAATTTTCCTGGGGGTGGGAAAAGAAATCCACATAGGCAACCGGGATACCTGCGGCCTCGATTTGCTGGCGGGCGACTTCGGTGCCGGGGTCGTTGCGGTCGATCAGTGTCAGGACCACCAGATCGGGATGCAGGGCAATGATCGCCTCGGCCGAGATGTCGCGGTTGCCCGAGCCGACGGGACGGATCTCGTCAATGGCGGGGAATTTCTCGCGATAGGCCTGCATTGTCGGCTCATCCAGCGCCTTGTCCAGCCGCCAGCCCGCGACCAGCGCCACCGGATCGTCATGGATCAGCCCAAGGACGGCCAGATGACGGCCTTCGCCCAGAACGATATGCTTTGCAGGCTGGGGCAGGGTGACCTGACGCCCAATGATATCCGTGACGGTCACCTCAGCCCGGGCCGCAGCCAGCGAAGTGACCAGGGCAAGGGCGGCAAGCAGGGCGCGGGTCAGGGTCATGGGCGCATCCATTCGCAAATACCCGTGGCGCGCTGGGATTTGCTCGCCACGGGCCGGGTCAGAGGCTGTCTTAGCCTGCGGCGGGGGTGATGCGCCAGATACGGTCGCCGGCCTCGTCCCCTTCGCCTTTCGACTTGTTCACCGCCCAGATGTTGCCTTTGCCATCGGCGCGCAACTGGTTCGGCAGGCTGCCGGCGTCGATGTTGGCGACGATTTCGCCTTCGGGGCTGACGACGGCGATGGTACCGGCGCCGCGCGTGGCGACATAGGCCAGCCGCGAGACCGGCTCGAATGCGACGTTCAGCGCCCCGGCCCCCACGGCGACGTCATGCAGGACTTCGCCGGTTTCGGCCTTGATGATCAGCAGGTTGTCGGTGGCCTGCGAGGCGACAAAGATCAGCCCCTCTTTCGGGTCATAGGCCACGCCCGAGGCGGCCTTGGCGCCGGGCAGCGCGATCACCCGGACTTCGCCCGATTTCAGATCGACGATTGCTGCTTCCGGGGTGGACAGGCTGACGGTGACAAGCGTGCCGCCCTCTTCGTCGATATCCAGCGCCATGGTCGAGAACTGCTCGCCCCGGATCTGCGATTTGATGACGATAGGCTCCAGCGGTTCAAGGGTCTTGGTGTCAAAGACCTTGATCTCGGATGAGCCGGTCGAGCTGGCATAGGCGCGGCTGTTGGCCTCATCCACGATGATATCGCGGGCATGAGGAACGGCCCCCGGCTCGAATTGCTTGACCAGCGACAGGTCCGATTGCCTGTAGACTGCGGCGGTGTTCTGACGGGTATTCGTCACCCAAACATTGCCGTTTGCCTCATCGACGTCGACGCCATAGACGGCGAAAACCCCTGCGTCGCTGCCGTCTCCGCCAGCCGGAGCAGCGGCGGGTGTAACCTCGGCCTCGATCTTCAGCGTCTCGGGGTTGATCTTGACAAGTTTGGATTCCTTGACCGGGGGACGGCCGACCGCGCTGGTCACAAAGGCGGCGTTCGCGGCCTCGCTGAACTTGACCTGATAAAGGCCGCGCACCACCGGTTCGCTGGCGACCGAGAACTTGTCCGCGCCCGAGACCGGTACCTCGGGCGAGATCTTCAACTCGATCACCTTGGCCGAGGCGGGGTTTTCGGTGATGACGACGATCGGTTGCAGGCCCAGTTCGGCCTCGGCATCAATGTCCAGCGCAAAGCTGAACTTGCCCTCGGCATCGACGGTGATCGGTTCAGCGTTCAGGGTGGTCGTGCCGCGCATCAGCGTGACGGTCTGGCCGGGGATCAGGTCCTCGCCCTCGATCACTGCCTTGCCGCCTTTATAAACAGGGGCGCGGTCCACGCCGCCTGCTCCGACATAACCGGCGAAATCAACCAGCGGTTTGGTAAAGATGGTGTCGGCCAGCACCGGGCCGGACAGGACCGACAGTGCCAGCGCCGAGGCGCCCAGCATCGCGCGCAATGAGAGGCAGGAACGAATGGCCATGGGGGAACTCCTGAAAGGGATCGGGTTAGCTGACCGCTATGGCTGGCTGGTTTCGCGGGGCACCCTATATTCCTGACGGTCCTTGTCAACTAACCCAAACCACGGCACAGAGCTTTGTGAACGGAAGGATTGTCGCACCATGTCGCAGCTAGGCAAAGTCGGGCCCGAACACGCAAGAAAGCAGGCAGAGCTGCGCATATTTCAGACCGGCGCGCCAACACATGAACTTTCGCAGCGCACGGTGGCCGTTGGTCCGGGCTACCGTTTGTTTCTTGCCTTACCCAGGGGGCCAGCGCCTGTGCAGGGTTGGCCGATCCTCTACATGCTGGATGGCAATGCTGTTTTCGACTTTCTGACGGCCGAGCATTTGGCCCAGGCGCCGGGGCTGGTGATCGTCGGTGTCGGCTATGACACTGACCGGCAATTCGCGCGTGAGCTGCGGACGCAGGATTTTACCGCCCCCGACGGTCCCGGAGACGGGCTGCGCCCCGATCCCGTTCATCCCGGCCGGACGGCTGGAGGTGCGGCGATCTTTCACGATCTGCTGACCGGACCGCTGCGTGCTGCGGCCGAGGATGGCCTTGCTGTCGACCCCGCCCGCCGCACGCTCTGGGGGCACAGTTTTGGCGGGCTTTTTGCGCTTTATGCGCTGTTGGCGCGGCCCGGGGGGTTTGCGCGTTACGCCTCGATCAGCCCGTCAATCTGGTGGGATGAGGCACTGATCCGCCGTGTTGCCGCTGCTGCCGCCCCGGCCTCGCTGCCGCTGCTGGTGGCATTGGGGGATCGCGAAAAACGCTCGGGCAGTGACGGCCCGCCGCCCGATGGTCCTGCGCCTGCGACCATGCAGTTCGTTGCCGATCTTGCACAACATCCCGGGCATCGCGCGCAACTTCATGTGCTGCGCGAACATGTCCATATCCAGACCCTCGCCGGCTCGTTCCCGCTGGCTTTTCAATTCGCCGAGGCGGATTAACCGGATCTTTGGACTTTCGCGCGAATGATGGTGCGAAACGATGAGGTGATTCGGATGGGCTTGGCCGGATATCTGTTAATCGGGCTGCTTTGCGGCCTTGGCATGGTCGGAATATGGCCGCGCATCGCGTCCCGCGGGGGCGGGGAGCTGCCTGAATGCGCGAGGACTGGGCGTTCTGCCATGGCTGAGTTGAGGCAAGGGTCTGCCCCAAATCTGCCCCTTGCCTTACCGTTGTTGCTGCTGCGCCCGCCGGATACGGTGGTCAGCCGCGGCGCAGCCTTTGGTTAATCGCGGGTCCAATCAGGGCGGTGGCCTCGGTCGAGGTCATCTCGGCGTGCAAAAAGGGCAGGTCGATGACCTCTAGCCAGCCGACATAGGGGCCCCACATTTCCGGTGTCAGATCCCGGTCCTTGTGATCGCGGGCGGCGCGGAAATGCGTGATCTTGCCGTCGTAGCGGCGGTGGTGATGGTTGCGGATCAGCCGGTTCGTGCCGGTGACTGTGCGGATCACCCCGTCAAGCACCTGCGCGGGCAATGCCCCCAGCGCGCTGTCACCCTGACGCAGAAAGGCGACGACCGCCTCGCGGGTGTCCAGATCGCGATGCGCCTCGGGATCATAGCCGGCAATGGCCAGCAGTGCGCGCAGCGCGGCGACCGGGTCAGGTTCGGGCTCATCACGCCAGGCGTCGCAGGGATAGCTGTCCAGCATGGCGACAAGGCCGGGCTCACGGCCCATGCCGGACAGGATCGCCGCGATTTCCTGGGCCAGGATGCCGCCTACCGACCAGCCGACCAGATGGATCGGTCCCTGTGGTGCCAGTTCAGCCGCCTTTTGCGCATAGTCCTGCGCCAGCGCGGCAAGGCTGTCCGGCATGGGCACGGATGGATCAAGCCCCGGGTGCTGCAACCCCCAGACCCGCCGGGTGGGGGCGATGCGCCGGGCAAGACCGCGATAGCCCCAGGACAGCCCGCCAGCCGGGTGGATAAGGAAAAGTGGCGCGGTATTGGCATCGCCTTCGGCCAGCAGGATCACCGGGCCAAGCCCGTCGTCCTGCGGCGCCTGACCGTCCAGTGCTGCGGCCAGGACCGCCAGCACGGGATGTTCAAAAATCGTGCCAAGGCCGGGGTCGCGGCCGATTTCGGCCTCAAGCGCCTGGGCCAGCCGCACAGCGGATAGCGAATCCCCGCCAAGCGCAAAGAAATCCGCTTCGGCTGGGGCGGGTTCAGACAGGTGCAGGATCTCGGCGTAAAGCCGGGCCAGCAGTTGTTCGGTCGGGGTTTCGGCGGCCCGGCCGGCCACGGCGAATTCCGGCGCGGGCAGCGCCTTGCGATCAAGCTTGCCGTTCGAGGTTACGGGCAGCGCCTCCAGCGCCACCTCCGCCGAGGGGACCATATAGGCAGGCAGGCAGGCCGCCAGCCGCTCGGCCAACAGGCCCGGCCGCCAGTCCGCGGTCGGCACCAGATAGACGACGAGACGCTTTTCGCCGGCATGATCTTCGCGCGCGATGACCACACATTCGCGGGCAAGGCCGGAGGCCATGATCGCGGCCTCGATCTCGCCCAGCTCGACCCGCAGTCCGCGGATCTTGACCTGATGGTCCGAGCGGCCAAGATAGACCACCGCCCCATCCGGCCGAAGCCGCGCCAGATCGCCGGTGGCGTAAAGCCGTCCCGCAGGCCCGTTGATAAACCGCTCGGCCGTCAGATCGGGGCGACCCAGATAGCCGCGCGCCAGTTGCACCCCGCCCAGATACAGATGCCCGGCCAGTCCCGGCGGCACGGGGCGCATCCGGTCGTCCAGCACCTCCAGCGCCGTATTCCATACCGGCCAGCCAATCGGGATGGGGTTTGAGCGGTCTTCGGGCGTAGCGGGCCAATAGCTGACATCCACTGCCGCTTCGGTCGGGCCATAGAGGTTATGCAACCCGGCCGTGATCCGGGCGTGGAAACGGTCGCGCTGATCCGCTGTCAGCTCTTCTCCCGAGCAAAAGACCCGCCGCAGTTGCAGTCCCTGCGAGGCCGGCGAGGCCAGAAACGCCGAAAGCATCGACGGGACGAAATGGCAGGTAGTGATGGCACGTTCGCGGATCAGGCGCGCGATGGCCGCGGGGTCACGATGTGCGCCGGGGGGTGCCATCACCAGCTCGGCCCCCGTGATCATGGGCAGGAAGAACTCCCACACTGAAACGTCGAAGGTAGCGGGGGTCTTTTGCAGGATGCGGTCCTGCGACCCGACGCCGTAATGCGCCTGCATCCACAACAGGCGGTTGACGATGGCGCGATGTTCGACCGCGACGCCCTTGGGCTCGCCGGTCGAGCCCGAGGTAAAGATCACATAGGCCAGATCGCCGGGCCGAGGCCCGTCCTTTGGTTGGCCTTCAGCAGGCCAGTTTTCGGGCAGCAGAATCCGGGTTTCGGGTGGGAACAGCCCGGTCAGATCGGCCGAGGTCAGTGCCACGACCGGTTGTGCCTGCGCCATGATGCGGGCGATGCGTTCGGGCGGATGCGCAGGGTCAAGCGGCAGATACGCCGCCCCGGCGCGCAGGATCGCCAGCAATGCGACGGGCAGTTCCAGCGACCGCTCAAGCGCCACCGCCACGATACGGTCGGGACCTGCGCCAAGCTGTTGCAGTTGCGCGGCAAGGGCGGCGCTGCGGCGGTCGAGTTCCGCAAAACTGAGGGTCTGTGCGCCAAGGCTGACGGCCGGGTCCTTGGGCGTTGCGGTCAGCCGGGTCTCGATCAGCGCAGTCAGGGTAGTGTCGGGCAGGGGGTGGCGCGTGGCCTCGGCCCGTGCGCGCGAGGCTGCGATTTCTTCGGGGCTGGCGGTCGGGACACTGGCAAGGCTTTCTGCGCTGAGCGCGGCGGTCAGAAAGGCCACCAGCCGGTCGCCATGGGCGCGCACCTCTTCGGTTGAGTAGAGGGCGGGGTTTGCATCCACCTCAAAGATCATGCCCGAGGCGGGATCGCCGCGAAAAGTCAGGGTCAGGTCATCGACTGCGCCAGCGCCAAGGATATGTAAACGACAATCAAGGCCCGGAAACTCAGGCGCTTTGTCAAAAGGTTGCACGTTTACCAGCGGGCCATAAAGGCGCCGTGTGCCACCCACGAGCCCCAGCTCGCGCCGCAAAAGCTCGCTGCGGTAAAGGCCACGGCGACGGGCCTGCGCCATACGCCGGGACTGCGCTGCCAGCCATTCGGGCAGGGGCGCGTCCTCGTCCAGTTGCAGCCGGTGCGGCAGCACGTTCATCGCCATACAGGGCACCTGGGCAATCGTGCGCCCCATGCGGGCCATGAAGGGCAGGCCGATCACCGCCTCTCCGCCCGTCCAGCGCGCAAGATAGGCCCCGGTCAGCGCATTCAGCACATCGGGCCAGCCCAGCCGGTGCGTGGTGCTGTAATCGGCCAACCTGTCCAGCAGCGACTGGGGCAGCAGGCGCGAATCGCGCAGGAAATCATGGCCGCTGACCGCGCGACCCTGAGCCAGCCCGCTGACTTCGGGCATTTCGGCCAGTTCGGCGTGCCACCAGTCACGGTCGGCAAGGCGGCGGGGCGAGGCGCGCCAGGCTGTATCCTCTTCGAACGCCAGCGACAGAGGGCCAAAGGGTTGGGGTACGGGGGCTCCGGCAACCAGCGCCGCGTAATGCGCGGCGATACGGTTTGTCACCAGCACCATGCCATAGCCGTCGATGGCCAGGTGATGGATGCGCTCGTAAAGCAGATGGTGCCGGGGGCCGAGTACGAAAAGCGTCAGCGCCCCCGCAGGTTCATTTTCCAGATCCAGCGGGCGCTGGCTGTCGGCCTGCATCCGGGCCATAGCCTGCGCCTTGGCGTCGGGTTGGGCGGACAGATCGGCAAAACCCAGCATCGGGGGCTGCCCCACCCATTGCCGCGGTCCCTCTGGCCCGGTGGCAAAGCGCAGCGCCAGGGCCGGGGTCTCGGCGACGGTGCGGGTCACGGCCTGAACCAGCGCATCCCGGTCCAGAGGGCCGGTCAGCTCAAGATACTGCCCGGTATTCAGAATCGGGTTTTCGGGGTCCAGCGCCTGAACATACCACAACCCCTCTTGTGCCTCGGTCAACGGGTGGTTGTCTGCGCTTTGCGCCTGATGACGAAAGACATCCATGTCACGCCCGCCCTTTTCGGGATGGGAAAAACTGCAAGGGAAAGAAAGCGTTGACAATCATGTGACCCCGGATGCCGGCTTGCGGGACTTGCCCGTATGGGGTCATGGCCATACTGTCACCAACAAATCTAGTCAACTTTACCCATTTCAAGTGACCGTGCCAAAAGATACAAATCTTTGCAATTCCCTAACGTGGCGGGATACCGCGCTGCGCTATGGCAGGATGACGCGGTTATTGCATTGGAGCATCGCCGTCCTGATGCTTTGGCAGTTTACCGGCATGGGGCTGAGGCTTGTGTTGGGGCGCACGCCGCTGGTGGGGTTCTTTGTCGGCTGGCATCAACCGGTTGGAACGGTGCTGTTCCTGCTGATCGTGATCAGGGTGATCTGGGCGCTGGTCAACCGCCGGCACCGGCCTGACCATGGGGCCGGGTTCTGGGGCATTGCCGCACGGCTTGGCCATCTGGCGCTTTATCTCGTGATGGTGATCGTGCCGGTGTCGGCGCTGCTGCGTGCCTATGGTGGTGAGCGGGTGTTTGCGCCCTTTGGTTTTGAGGTTTTTCCCGCGCAGCAGCCGCCCATCGACTGGATGGTCACCATAGGTGAGGCGCTGCACGGTGAGCTGGCCTGGCTGCTGCTGGCGCTGATCGCGGGCCATGTCATCATGGTTGGCGTGCACGAAGGCATGTGGCGCGACGGTACCCTGGCCCAAATGGCGGGTCGTCGACGGGCGGGCCTTTAAGGCCACAGATGCGCGCGGGCTGCCGGGGCGCAAGGCGCCACCCCTGTTTTCCATTGATTGTGCGCCGGGCCGGTGTCACCATTTCGTCATGATGAATATGCCCTTCGGTTTCCCGTCCGAGCATGATCGCGTGGCCTTTGACCGGGCCGAGCTGGGCGTCATTCTTTCTCTTTACGGGCGCATGGTGGCGGCGGGCGAATGGCGCGACTATGCCATGTCTTTTCTGCGCGACATGGCGGTATTTTCGGTGTTTCGCCGTGCGACCGAGCATCCGCTTTACCGCATTGAAAAGCGTCCGCGGTTACGCAATGCGCAGGGGCAATATGCGGTGATCGGGATGGATGGCCGCATCCTTAAACGCGGCCATGATCTGCCGGCCGTCCTGCGGGTGCTTGAGAAAAAGCTGATCCGCCCGGTGAACTAGGCGTGGGCGGGGCTAGGCCCCTGCACCCTGAGGTTTGATCTTTTGCGCGGTGCCGCGGGAAAAGCTGTCAAGCCGGTCCTTGGCGGCCTCTTGCGTGTTGACGATGCCTGCGACCATCGCCTCGGCATAGGCGGCGTCCAGCCCCGACATGTTCTGCATATGCGAGATTGCCGAGCAGATGGCGAAATTCGACAGGGGCGTATTCTGCGCGACGCGCAAGGCGATTTCGCGGGCCTTGGCCCCGCTGTCCTTGACGCGATATTGCGCCAACCCGACCTGCACGGCCTCATCGCCGGCATACAGCCGACCGGTCAGCATCATATCGACCATGCGCGCCTGACCGATCAGACGCGGTACGCGGATGGTGGCGCCGCCGCCGGTGAAAAGGCCGCGCTGGCCTTCGGGCAGGCCGAAATAGGTGGTCTCGTCCATGACGCGGATATGGACGGACGAGGCAAGCTCCAGCCCGCCGCCGACCACCGCACCCTTAAGGGCCGCGATGACCGGGACGCCGCCATATTCGATCTTGTTAAAGGCCTCGTGCCAGCGCAGGCAGATGCGCATGAATTCGGCGGGGCTGCGTTGTTCCTGCCCATGCTCGACCAGATCCAGCCCGGCGCAGAAATGCGGCCCTTCGGCACGCAGAATGGCTGCGCGCGCTCCGGCGGCGGGCAGGGCGGAAAAGACGCTGATCAGCTCTTCGATTGTTTCGGCGTTCAGGGCGTTGCGCTTGGCCGCGCGGTTCAGCGTGACGGTCGCGATCCCGTCGTCATCCATGTCCAGAATCAGGTTTTGCAGCCGCAGTTCGGAAATGCCGGGCATGGTCTAGCCTTTCGTGATCAGGTGAATGACGACAGGGACCGTGGCGATGCTTACCGCGGTCGAGATCAGGATCGCAGCCGAAACGCGCTGGACGGCGGTGCCGAAATATTGCGCAAGGATATAGACATTGCCTGCGACCGGCAGAGCCGCCGCCGCAATCATTACCCCTGCCGCCTCGGGGTTCACGCCAAAGATTGCAAGCGCCGCCACACCGACCGCGACAGGGTGCAGGATCAGTTTCGCAAGGCTTAGCCAGATTGCCGGGCCCAGCCGTTCGGCCGCGCGTCCGGCAAGGCTTGCCCCGATGGCAAACAGTGCCCCCGGCGTGGCCGATGCCCCGAGAAGCGCCAGAAATTCATCCAGGGGGCCGGGCATCGGCAGGTGCAGCCCGGACCATGCCAGCCCCGCCAGCATTGAGACGATCATCGGGTTCGAGACAATCCCGCGCAGCAGGGGCAACAGCGTTGCAAGCCGCACCCGCCCCTGTCTTGCGGCGGTAACGATCAGCGTGATCAGGGTCGAAAAGACGATCATGTCGATGGTCAGCACCATCAGTACCGGGCCGATGGCGTGTTCACCCAGCAGCACCACCAGCATCGGCACGCCCAGAAAGCCGGTGTTGCCGGTCATAGCGGTATGGGCCTCCATTGCGGCGGTGGCGAGTGGCTGTTTGCGCCAGCGCGCCACCCCAAAGGCCAGCGCCCATACAGCAGCCGAGCCAGTCAGATAGGCAAGCACGAAGGCGGGATCGAAAAGCTGCGCCACATCCAGCGTCGCGGCAAAGCGAAACAGCATTGCTGAAAGCGCAAAGTAAAAGACGAATTTCGTCAGCCAGCCGGTCGCCTCGGCCGGGAAAAAACGCAGCCGCCCGGCCAGCCACCCCGTGGCGATGACCAGAAAGAAGGGCAGGGTTTTCAGAAAGATTGCCAGCATCAGCCCGCCGCGACAGGGCAGGCCGGGCCGCGCTCGACGATATATTCGGTCTCACCGGGGGCGATCTGCCGGCTGGTGATCAGGCGATGGCCCGCCTCGGCGCAGAAATGGGGTACGTCGATCACGGCGGCGGGGTCGGTGGCCAGCAACATGACCCGGCTGCCCTGTGGTAAATCAAGCAGCCGTTTGCGCAGTCGCAGTACCGGCAGAGGGCACAACAGGCCGCGGGCGTCGATCAGCGTACTCATGCGGCGGGGCGTGCCAGCCGGGTGCGGCACCAGTCGTCAATGTTTTCAGGCGCAAGCGGCTCGGCCAGATCACCGGCGAACAGGCGGAACCCGGACAGCTGTTCGGGCGGTACATGGACCAGCACCGGGATGCCCGCAGCCAGGGCCCGGCCGATGGTATCGCGAAAGCCCCGGCCAAAGCATTCCTGCTTGCCGAATTTGTTCACGATCAGCAGATCGGCTCCGCGCTCAAGCACTGATTCGGTGCGGGCGACGGCCTGGGCCAGCGCCGCGCTGTCCAGCCGGCAGGCCTGTGAGCCGGGGCCAAGCGATTGGGTGATGCGCACAAGGGGGCCGTCATCGCCAAGGATCATCAGATCCATGTCGCAATCGCCGTCAGGGATGATTTCGGTATTGATCTGTACCGCCCCGGCCAGCCGCAGACTGCTATCAGCCAGCCGCCGGGCAAGCGCGGTCAGCAGCCGGTCGCCTTCGCCCGGCGTATGGTCGTGGATGGTGATGTAACCCAGCATGTTGACCCTCTCCTGCCGGTCAGCATAGCTGTTGCTGGCGCGCGTGCAATATTGCCCGTGGCGGGGACAAACGGGTTAATCCCCCAGCGCCAGAGGGCCGTAAAGAATCAGCGCCGGATGCGGGCTTGGTCCCTCGGTTGTCAGTTGCCGGGCAAGCTCGGCTACCGTCGAACGGATCAGGCGTTGATGGGGATGGCCCACCGCTTCGGCCAGCAGGGCTGGGGTGTCGGCGGGCAGGCCGTTCTGGATCAGCAGAGCTGCCATCTGGGGAAAGGTGCGCTGTCCCATAAAGACCACGGTGGTCGCATGTGGATCGGCCAGCGCCGCCCAGTTCTGATCCTCGGGCAGACCTCCGGTCACATCGGCGCCGGTGACGAATTGCAGCCGCCGTGCGGTCTGGCGCCGGGTCAGCGGCAACCCCGCCATCGCGGCGGCCGCCATAGCCGAGGGCACGCCGGGCACGATCTCAAAGGGGATGTCATGGTCGCGCAGCGCGGTCAGCTCTTCCTCCAGTCTGCCAAAGACGCCTGAATCGCCTGACTTTAGCCGCACGACATGTTTGCCCGCCTGCGCATGTTCGACCAGCAGGGCGTTCACATGCTCTTGCTTGGCCGAGGGGCGGCCAGCGCGTTTGCCGACCGGAATGCGCTCGGCCTGCGGGCCGACCTGCTCCAGCACCGGCCCCGAGGCGAGGTCGTCATACAGCACCACGTCGCAGCTTTGCAGCAGGCGGATGGCGCGCAAGGTCAGCAGTTCCGGATCCCCCGGTCCTGACGAGACAAAGCTGACGTGGCCCTTACTGCTCATGTTTTCGCGATGCGGCAAAAACCGTTCCGATGCAAGAGGTCGCGCCGCTTGCCGGGCCGGGCCGCATTTGTCATAGAGGGCGCGACCGCGACCTTGGGGACCAAGCCATGTTCCGTGCCCGCCATCTTTTGGGGATCGAGCCGCTCGCCCCCCCCGAGATCACCACGCTTCTTGATCTTGCCGAAACCTATGTCGATCTGAACCGCCGCACGGTGAAACATTCCGATGCACTGGCCGGGATGACCCAGATCAACATGTTCTTTGAGAACTCGACCCGCACCCAGTCCAGTTTCGAACTGGCGGGCAAGCGGTTGGGTGCTGATGTGATGAACATCTCGATGCAGACCTCAAGCGTCAAAAAGGGCGAGACACTGATCGACACCGCCCTGACGCTGAATGCCATGCATCCCGACCTGTTGGTCGTGCGCCATCCTCAGTCAGGGGCGGTGGACCTCCTGGCCCAAAAGGTGAATTGCGCGGTGCTGAACGCAGGTGACGGCCGGCATGAACATCCGACGCAGGCGCTGCTTGATGCGCTGACCATCCGCCGCGCCAAAGGCAGGTTGCACCGGCTGACCGTAGCGATTTGCGGCGATATTGCCCACAGCCGGGTTGCGCGCTCAAACCTGATCCTGCTTGGCAAGATGGAGAACCGCCTGCGCCTTGTCGGTCCGGCGACGCTGATGCCCTCGGGTGCCCGCGACTGGGGTTGCGAGGTCCACGAGGACATGCGCGAAGGGCTGAAAGGTGCGGATGTGGTGATGATGCTGCGCCTTCAGAAAGAGCGGATGGACGGCGGTTTCATCCCCTCTGAGCGGGAATATTACCACCGCTGGGGGCTTGATGCGGAAAAGCTGGCACTGGCCGCGCCCGATGCGATCGTCATGCATCCCGGTCCAATGAACCGCGGGGTCGAGATCGACGGCACCATCGCCGATGACATCAACCGTTCAGTCATTCAGGATCAGGTCGAGATGGGCGTCGCGGTCCGTATGGCGGCGATGGACCTTCTGGCGCGCAACCTGCGGGCCGAGCGTGGCGCCAGGGCGGCGGAGATGATGGCATGATCCTGCATTTTCACAACGCCCGCCTTATCGATCCCGAAGCGCAGACCGTGGCCGGGGGCACGCTGACCGTCCGCGACGGCCTGATCGAGGCAGTCGGGGCAGAGGCCCCGCAAGGCGCCGAGCTGATCGACTGCGGCGGCAAGCACCTTGCGCCCGGGCTGATCGACTGGGGCGTCAAAATCGGTGAACCGGGTGAACGTCACAAGGAAAGTTTCCGCAGCGCCGGGCTTGCCGCAGCGGCGGGCGGGGTGACGACCGTGATCGCACGGCCCGACACATTGCCGCCGATCGACACGCCAGAGGCGCTGGAGTTCGCCACCCGCCGCGCGGCGGATGCGCCGGTCAACATCCGGCATATGGCGGCGCTGACCCGTGCCCGCGAAGGCCGCGAGATGGTCGAGATGGGCTTTCTGCAGGACGCTGGGGCCGTTGCCTTTACCGATGGCGTGCGGGTCGTTCCGGACACCCGGCTTTTATCCCGCTGCATGACCTATGCGCGTGGGTTGGACGCGCTGATCGTCGGTCACCCGCAGGACCCCGGCCTGTCGAAGGGTGCGGCGGCGACCTCGGGCAAGTTCGCTTCGCTCTACGGCCTGCCCTCTGTCTCGCCCATGGCCGAGGTGATGGGGCTTGATCGCGATCTTGCGCTGGTGGCGATGACTGGCGCGCGCTACCACGCCGACCAGATCACGGTGGCAGCCAGCCTCCCCGCGCTGCGCCGCGCGCGTGAGGCCGGGCTGGATGTCACTGCTGGCATTTCGATCCATCATCTGACGCTGAATGAATATGATGTGGGCGGCTATCGGACCTTCTTCCGCTTCACGCCGCCCCTGCGGGCCGAAGAGGACCGGCTGGCCATGGTCGAGGCGCTGGCCGAGGGCCTGATCGACGTGATCGCCAGCTTTCACACCCCGCAGGACGAAGAAAGCAAGCGTTTGCCCTTTGCCGAGGCGGCCCCGGGTGCCGTCGGGTTGCAGACCCTCCTGCCGGCGGCGATGCGGCTTTACCATCAGGGAGGGCTTAGCCTGCCGCAACTGTGGCGTGCGATGTCGCTTAACCCCGCGCGGCGTCTTGGCCTGCCCGCCGGGCGGCTGTCAGCCGGAGCGCCCGCAGATCTGGTGCTCTTTGATCCCGATGCGCCCTTTGTGCTTGATCGTTTCACCCTGCTATCGAAGTCTAAGAACACCCCCTTCGACGGCGCGCGGCTCGAAGGCAGGGTGCTTGGCACCTGGGTTGCCGGTCGCCGCGTCTTCGGAGCGCAAGCATGACCCTGATCCTCTGGGCCGCCATCGGCTATCTGCTGGGTACGATCCCTTTTGGCATCGTCATCACCCGTGCGCTGGGGCTGGGTGATTTACGCCAGATCGGCTCGGGCAATATTGGCGCAACCAATGTGCTGCGTACCGGAAACCGCCCCGCAGCCCTCGCCACCCTGCTGCTTGACAGCGGCAAGGGCGCGATTGCGGTGCTGCTTGCCCGCGCGCTTGCTGACCCCCATGCGGCGCTGATCGCGGGTGCTGCTGCATTCCTCGGCCACCTTTTTCCCGTCTGGCTCGGTTTTCGGGGCGGAAAAGGTGTTGCGACCTTCCTCGGCACGCTCCTCGCGCTTGACTGGCGGCTGGGCCTTGTCGCCTGCGGGTTGTGGCTGCTGACTGCGCTGATCTTGCGGATCTCATCTCTCTCGGCGCTGGTCGCAGCGGCGCTGACCCCTTTTATCGCCCTATGGCTTGACGGAAAAGCGATGGCAGCCGTTACGGCCTTTATGACCGTGCTGATCTTCATCCGTCACGACGCCAATATCCGCCGCATCCTTGCTGGTAGTGAGCCGCGCATCGGCAAGAAATCCTGACGCTTCTTTCGTGGTGAAATATCCCGGGGGAGTGCCTTTCCGGCCCCATTGAGGGGCAGGAAAGGCATGGGGGCAGAGCCCCCTAACCCTCGCGCCAGCAGGGTTGCAGATCCCCCGGCCGGGGACTTGCCGCATAAACCCCACGCGCGATCGCGCGCGCCAGCGTGCACGCGGCGGCGTGACCCAGTTGAAAGGGCGTCAGCGCCGGATCGGGCAGTGGCTTCATCCCGGACGAGACGGCAAAGACCAGATCGCCGTCAAAGGGGGTGTGGCTGGGTACGATAGCGCGGGCCATCCCGTCCTGTGCCGCCGTCGCCAGCCGCGTCAGCCCTGCCTTGTCCAGCCGCGCATCCGTGGCGATGATGGCAATGGTCGTCGCCTCGCCCAGCCGTTTGGACGGGCTTGGCTCATGCGCGGCGGGATAGGGGCCGGAAAGCCCAAGGCCACCGAACTCACCCTCTGTCTCCCAAGGGGCTGCCCAGAATTGCCGCGTTTCGCCCGCGGTCACCGATCCCAGCGCGTTGACGACCACCAGCGCCCCCAGCGTGATCCCGCAATCAAGCACTGCCGAGGCTGAGCCGAGCCCTCCCTTCCAGCGATGGGTCATCGCCCCGGTTCCGGCCCCCTCGCTGCCTAGTAAGAAATCGGGGCTGGCGGTTTCTAACGCCGCGCGGCCAAGGGCGGGATAGGGGTTTCCCTGCCAGTCCTTGTTACCGCCGTTCAGCAGGTCAAAGACGATGGCGCCGGGGACGATTGGCACGCGCACCGGGCCGACCTCGAATCCCCGGCCCATGGCGCGCAACCCCTCGGATACCCCGTCGCAGGCTGCCAGTCCAAAGGCCGAGCCGCCCGACAGCACCAGAGCATCCACCCCCGGCACCAGTTTGTCGGGGGCCAGAAGCTCGGTTTCGCGCGTGCCGGGGGCGCCGCCCATGACGTTGAACCCGCAGGCCAGCGGTGCATCGCCCAACAGAACCGTACTGCCCGAGCGTAAAACGTCGTCGCGGGCATTGCCGACCCGCAGGCCGTCGACATCGGTGATCAGGTTTCGGGGTCCGGGGCGCATTGGGGCCTCGCGCAGCTCAATTTGCGTGCAACTTGGCAGAACCGGTTGCCCGCCCGCAAGCCGGTTTCGGTATTCCGCCGTTGCGCGGGCGGTCCGGCAGCCCTACCTAATGCGGCAGGACATGCGAAAGGACGCAACCATGACTGCCCCCCTTCACCGGATCTTTGGCCGGCCGCTGGATGCTGAAATGCCGAAAGGTTTTGACCAGGCGATTTTTGGCATGGGCTGTTACTGGGGTGTCGAACGGCTGTTCTGGCAGCAAGAGGGAGTCTGGCTGACTGAGGTCGGCTTTGCCGGAGGCCATGCCGAAGATCCCAGCTACAAACAGGTTTGTACCGGCACGACTGGTCATGCCGAGGTGGTGCGCGTTGTCTACGACAGCTCGCGCATCAGCTATGAACGACTTTTGCAGATATTCTGGGAAAACCACGATCCGACCCAGGGCAACCGCCAGGGCAATGACGTGGGCTCTCAATACCGCTCGTTGATCATGTATTTCAATGACAGCCAGAAGGCAGCGGCGGAACTGTCCAGGGCCGATTACAGCAACCGGCTGGCGGTTCAGGGCTATCCCGATATCACCACCCAGATTATCCCTGCCGGTCCCTTCTGGCGGGCCGAGGACGATCACCAGCAATATCTGGATCGTTATCCCGATGGCTATTGCGGGTTGCGTGGTACGGGTGTCAAAGCCCCTTTGACCGATATAGCCGAGGAGCATTGAATGCCGACCTGGACCGCGCTGACCCACACCAATGGCCGTGACGCGGCCGAGGCGCTTGCCGAGGCGGGCGAGGACCTGAACCCCGAACCCGTCGGCACCGGCGTTTTCGAGATCGAGGATGGCTCAGGCCGCTGGGAGGTGGGGTTGTATTTCACCGAATCCCCGGACGAGGTCGGGTTGGCGTTGCTGGCTGCCGCCTGGCAGGCAGAGCCTTTCGTCATCTCGGAACTGCCCGAGGTGGATTGGGTCGCCCATGTCCGGCGTGAACTCTCGCCGGTCGAGGCCGGGCGCTTTTTCGTCCATGGCAGCCATGATGCCGACAAGGTCCCCGAAAGTGCCGAGGCACTGCTGATCGAGGCCGCCATGGCCTTTGGCACCGGCCATCACGGCACGACCAAAGGCTGTCTTCTGGCTTTGGACCGGCTGATCAACGAAGGCTTTGCACCGCAGCGCATCGTCGATGTCGGCTGCGGGACCGCTGTGCTTGCCATGGCTGCGGCGCGTTCGTTCCCGGTGATCGTGCTTGCCGGTGATATCGACCCGCAGGCAGTGGATGTGGCGCGTGCCAATGTGATTGCCAACGGGCTGGATGGACGTGTCGAATGTGTCGAGGCAGCGGGCTTTGATCATCCGCTGATCGAGAATGCCGCGCCCTTTGATCTGGTTTTCGCCAATATCCTAAACCAGCCGCTGATAGACCTCGTACCCGATATGGCGAAAAATATCGCACCGGGCGGCAAGGCGATTTTGTCGGGCATTCTGGTCACCCAGGCCGATGAGGTCATCGCGGCCTATACGGCTGGCGGTTTGCAGCTTGAGCGGCGCGATGATCTGGGCGAATGGTCGACGCTGGTCGTAAGGCGGGATTGATCGCGGGAATGCCGGGGAAATCCCCGGCAAAAACCATCCACAGAAAATACTGAAGGCGGCCTTTGGGGCCGCCTGTTCGTTTTGCCCATTCGGGCCGAAAAAGGCTTGCGGATTATCCGTATAGCCGATCTCGCGTCTTCAACCGCTGATCAGCGGGCGCGCGCAATACGTTCGATATCGCCGCGGCACAGACCGATGTCGTCCAGCTCGCGGTCGGAAAGACGGCTCAGCGCATTTTTCGTAACGCGCGCATCGTTCCAAGCGGTCACAGCCGCCCAGATTTTCGAGCCAATACCGAAAGAGCCCGCCCCGCCATGGATGCGGTTCGTGTCAATCGCCGACATAGTTTCCACCTTGAGATCATTGCCCGATTATCGGGCGCTTCGTTCATGCATCAGCATATAGGCCGGGCAGTCTGATAAAACCACGGCCAAACGGGCATCTCTGCCATGCAGCTTGTGCATAAGAGACCGAATTCCCTTAGTTTTTGCGGCAAGAGGGAAATACCGATGCTGCGCCGCAATATTTTCCCGCCAGTGGCCCGGTTTTCGGATGAAAGTTGCGCCCCCAAGGCCCGGGCGGTCAGCTCCAGTCGCCCAGACTTGCCTGCCACAGGGCCAGTGACGCAACGGCAGCGGTGTCCGCGCGCAGGATTCTTGGCCCCAAAGAGATGCGCGCGACGCAATCCATCGCCGAAAGACGCCGTCGTTCCGATTCGGACCAGCCGCCCTCAGGGCCGATAAGAATCGCCCAAGGGCCGTGCGGCAGACCAGCCAGCGTCTGTGCTGGTCCCGCCAGCGCCTCATCCGCCCAAAGGATGCGCCGCCCGGTATCCCAGCCGTCCAGCAGGCGGGACAGCGGCACCAGTTCACCGACCTCGGGGACGAAGGTGCCGCCACACTGCTCGGCTGCCTCGATGGCATGGGCTTGCAGCCGGTCCTGACGGATCCGTTCAGAGTTCGTGTGATCGGTCTGCACTGGCAGGATGCGGGCCGCGCCCATCTCGGCCGCTTTTTCGACGATGAAATCGGTGCGCGCCTTTTTGATCGGGGCAAAGATCAGCCACAGGTCAGGCGGGTTCATCTGCGGCGCGCTCTGTCGTTCGGCGATCAGCGTGCCGTTGCGTTTGGCAATGCGCTCGATTCGCGCCAGCCATTCGCCGTCGCGGCCGTTAAAGACCAGAATTTCGTCGCCCGCCGACTGCCGCATGACCGAAGAAAGGTAATGCGCCTGATCGGTATTCAGCTCGATACCTTGTCCCTTGGCCAGCGGGTGATCTATGAACAGTCTGATTTTCGCCATGATGGGGCGCAGCGTAATGCAGATCGACCGTCCGATGCCAGAGGGCCAAAGCACCGTCGCCGATGCGCCGCCGGATAACTGGGTGGATCGTTACGCGCCTGTGGGCTGGAGGCCATGGCTGCGGCTTTCCCGCGCTGACAGGCCAATCGGCACCTGGCTTTTGCTTTTGCCCTGCTGGTGGGGGATCGGGTTGGCGATGATCGCAGGCAATCCCGGCTGGCGCGATATATGGATTGCGCTTGCCTGTGGGATCGGCGCTGTGCTGATGCGCGGTGCGGGCTGCACCTGGAACGACATCACCGACCGCGACATCGACGACAAAGTGGCGCGCACCCGTTCGCGCCCGATTCCCTCGGGGCAGGTGACGGTCAGGGGGGCGCTTATCTGGCTGGCCGCGCAGTCGCTGGCCGGTTTTGCCATTCTGCTGACGCTTGGCAGTGCGGCGATTGCGCTGGGGATCGCATCGCTGGCGCTGGTGGCGATCTATCCCTTTGCCAAACGCTTTACCTGGTGGCCGCAGGTATTTCTGGGCCTTGCTTTCAACTGGGGCGCGCTGCTGGGTTGGGCGGCGCATACGGGCAACCTCGCCCCGGCGCCGGTGCTGGCCTATCTGGGCGGCATCGCATGGACGGTCTTTTACGACACCATCTATGCCCATCAGGATGCCGAGGATGACGCCCTGATTGGTGTCAAGTCCACTGCCCGGCTGTTTGGTCGCGATACGGCGCGCTGGCTGGCGGGCTTTGGCATCGCCTCGGTCCTGCTGCTGGTGCTTGCGGTGCTGGCGACGGGCGCGCAGGGGCTTGCGCTGGTGCTGGCTCTGCTGGGTGTGGCTGGTTTTGCCGCGCATCTGGCCTGGCAGCTCTTGCGCTTTGATATGACCGACAGCGCCGGTTGCCTGCGCCTGTTTCGCAGTAACCGCGATGCGGGCCTGCTGATTGCGCTGTTTCTTGCTTTGGCGGGGCTGGTCTGATTGCGAAACCCGCCCGCAGGGATTACATGCGGCAGGTCGGAAACAGCCCGAAGGTCTCCCTGATGGCCAATTCCCAGCAATCCGCAGGTCGTCCCCCGCGCCGGGGCCCCGCGGTGGCTGTAAGCCTTATCGCCCTTGCCGCAGCGGCGGGCCTGTCCTTTTTGGCTGCCCGCGCGGCGGCTGATTTCATCGAAACCCGCTCGGCGACGGATCTGCGCGCGGCGCTGGCCGGTTTCGACTGGGTGACGGTGACGACCGACGGGCTGCAAGTCCGGCTTGAGGGCATCGCCCCCGACGAGGTGCAGCGTTTCCGCGCCCGGGCCCGGGCCGAGACGGTGGTTGATGCCGGGCGGGTGACCGATGCCATGCAGGTCACTGCCAGCGCCGAACTGGCAACCCCCGCTTTCGAGGTCGAGCTTTTGCGCAATGACGAGGGCATTTCGATCATCGGGCTTGTCCCTGCCGATCTGGACCGCGCCGGGCTGATCGGTCAGTTGAAACGCCAGACAGGGGCAACCCGCATCTCGGACCTGATGGAGACCGCCGATTATGCCGTCCCCGAAGGTTGGGAGAACGCCTTTGCCTTTGGCATCAAGGCAGCCGAACTGGCCAGACGGGCCAAAGTCTCGATCGCGGCGGGGGAGGTCTCGATCCGTGCGATCACTGACAGCCCGCGCGAAAAGGCGGCGCTCGAGGCAGC
Source organism: Paracoccus sp. TRP (assembly GCF_000185925.1). Classification (NCBI taxonomy): domain Bacteria; kingdom Pseudomonadati; phylum Pseudomonadota; class Alphaproteobacteria; order Rhodobacterales; family Paracoccaceae; genus Paracoccus; species Paracoccus sp. TRP. Next base: position 76,986 of record NZ_AEPN01000005.1, read on the forward strand.
TTTGAACCGGGCGAAACCCGCGTCGGTTCGCCTGACGGCTGAAATTACCGCACCACGGCCGCTGATCGCCCCCTTTACCCTGCGCTTTGTCAAGGATGCGGCAGGCGCGCGGTTTGATGCCTGCTCGGCCAATGATGAGGCCGCCCGTGACCGTATCCTTGCCGCAGGACGCGAGGCCGGGGTGCCAGAGGCGGCGCAATGCACCCTTGGCCTTGGCGCGCCCTCGGCTCGCTGGGGCGATGCGGCGGTTGCGGCGGTTGCGGCGGTCAATGACCTTGGCGCGGGCTCGGTGACGATCTCGGACACCGATGTCGCGCTGTTCGCCCCCGCCGATGTCGAGGCTGCCAGCTTTGACGAGGTGGCCGGCCGGCTAGAGGCGGCGTTGCCCGATGTCTTTACCCTTAGCGCCGAGCATGAAGAGGCGACCAAGGGCGAGGCGGGCCCTGCCGAGTTCTCGGCAGTTGCAGACAGCAGCGGTGTCGCCCTGCGTGGCCGCATCACGGATGAACGGATGCGCGAGGCGGTGGAAAGCCTTGCGCGCGCCCGTTTTGGCCGGGTGGACAGCGCGCTGCGCAGCGACGCTTCGGTGCCCGATGGCTGGACCCTGCGCGCCATCGCCGCGCTTGAGGCGCTGAATGCGCTGGATCGTGGCAACGCGACGGTGACACGCGATCTGGTGCGGGTCAGCGGCGTGTCGGGCAGCCAGACCGCCTCGGATGCGGTGGCGGCGCGGCTGGCACAGAGACTGGGCGCAGGGGCGCGTTATGAGCTGGCAATCCGCTATGACCGGCGGCTGGACCCGCTGCTGGGTCTGCCGTCGGGTATCGAATGCGTGGACCGGCTGAATGCAGCGATGCAGGAATCCGAAATCGGGTTCGAGCCGAACAAATCGGTTATCGCAGGCGACCCGGGTCCGACGCTTGAGCATCTGGCCGAGACGATGGCGCTATGTTCTGATTTCCGCATCGAGATCGGCGGCCACACCGATTCGCAGGGTTCCGAAGGGTTCAACGCCGAACTCTCGCGTTCGCGGGCGCAGGCGGTTCTGGCGGCGATGACCGAGGCGGGGATCAACACTTCGAATATGACCGCCAAGGGTTATGGCGAAAGCCGCCCCATCGCCGATAACGACACCGAGGCCGGGCGTGAGGCGAACCGGCGCATCGAATTCACCCTGCTTGGCGAAGAGCCGGTGCAGACCGAGGCCCTGGCGCCGGCTGAACTGGTCAAGGGTGTCACCGACAGTCCCGAAGAGGTCGCCGCGCGGGCTGCCGGGGCAGCATTGCGCGCCGTGACCGCCGCTGTTGGTCCGGTGCTTGGCGTGCCGACTGATCCCGAAGCCGCAGCATTTGCTGCGACCGAGCCGGTGCGCCTGCTTGTCTCGGGCGTCGATCCGGGGCGCATTGCCAGCCAGCCTGCGCAAGAGGCGGGGTTGCCTGAACTGCCGCTGTTGCAGGCCGCGACCCTGCCAGCCGCGCAGCTTTTGCCTGATCCTGACACGCTGGTTGCCCCGGCCGAGGCTGCGACTGCCCCTGCGCAAAAGGCTTTGCGCGGCGCGGCGGTCGAGGCGGGGACTATCCCTGCGCAAGAGGCCTTGCATGTGAACCGCCCCCTGCCGCGGCCTGAAGAGCCCCGAAAGCCATGACCAGATCCGCCCTGTCCCTTTTATCAAAGCCGCGCGCATGAATCGTAACGAACTCATCCTGGCGACCGCGATCCTTCTTTTTGCTGCCTTCCTTTTGGGATGGTTCGCAAGCTGGCTGGTCCATCGCCTGTCCCGCGCCACCCGCGCCGAGATGGGCGAGCTGGAGACGATGGCCCAGCAGCTGCACGAGGCAGAAGAGGCGCGCGAGCGTGCCGTCAGCGCTCTTGAGATGCGCGAGGCCGATCTGATCGCCCGGCTTTCGACCGCCGAGGCCGAGCTGCGCGCGGCGCAGGGCGAATTGCAGGAAAGCCAGACCGAGATCGAAGAGCTGCGGGAATATATCGACCGCAAGCTGGGCCGCAAAACCTGAGGACCGGCGGATAAAAGAAAAAGCCGCCGGGCAGGGCCGGCGGCTTTTGCATGTGACTGGCGGTGCTCTGGCTTAGACGCCGGCTTCGATGATGGCGCGGGCCAGAACCGGGATGCTGTTTTCGTTCAGTCCGGCGATGTTGATCCGCGAATCCCCCACCATATAGACGGCGAATTCGTCCTTGATCTTTTGCACCTGCTCGGGCGTGGCGCCCAGACGCGAGAACATGCCGCGATGGCGGGCGACAAAATCGAAACGGTCCGAACCCGACAGGTCGCGCAGTTCGCTTGCCAGTTGTTCGCGCAGCTTGAGCATACCGTTACGCACCGCCTCCAGTTCGGCCATCCAGTCGGCGCGCAGCTCGGGCGTGTTCAGCACGGTCGAGACGATCTTTGCGCCGTGGAAGGGCGGGAAGGAATAGGTCTGGCGGTTCAGGAAGGCCATGGCACCCTGCGCAAGCTCGCGCGTGCCCGCATCGGTGCACAGCGCCAGCAGGCAGCCCGTGCGTTCGCGGTAGATGCCAAAGTTCTTGCTGCACGAGGCGGCGATCAGCACCTCGGGGATGCGCGAGGCGATCAGCCGGGTGCCGGCCGCGTCCTCTTCCAGCCCGTCGCCAAAGCCCTGATAGGCAAGGTCGATCAGCGGCATTGCGCCGGTTTTTTCAAGGACCGAGGCGACCTCGGCCCATTGCTCCAACGTCAGGTTGGCGCCGGTCGGGTTGTGGCAGCAGCCGTGCAGCAGCACCACATCGCCTTTTTTCGCCTGGGCGATATCGGCCTTCATCGCCTCGAAATCGACGCCGCGGGTGGCACTGTCGAAATAGCGGTAGGTCTGGACCGGAACGCCCATGAAATTCATGATCGAGATATGGTTCGGCCAGGTCGGGTCCGACACAAAGACCCGCAGATCAGGGTTCGCCATCCGTGCCAGTTCCAGCGCCTGACGGATCGCGCCCGTGCCGCCGACGGTGGCCAGCGTCGCCGTCGTTTCAGGCTTGAGGCCCTGACCAAGGATCAGGTCGCCCATCGCCTTCTGAAAATCGGGCTCGCCCGAAAGGCTGGCATAGGTCTTGGTGGTCTCGGTCTCAAGCATCCGCTGTTCGGCGGCGTGGACGGCGCGCATGATCGGCGTATGGCCGGTGGCATCCTTATAGACCCCGACGCCCAGATCGACCTTGCCCTGACGGGGGTCGGCCTTGAATTCGCCCATCAGGGCCAGAATCTTGTCGGGGGCCTGTGGTTTCAGATTGCCCAGCATCACGCTTCTCCGGTTGCGATTTTGAGGTCGGGGAAGCTGCCCCATTCGGCCCAGCTTCCGTCATAAAGCGAATGGTCCCGGTGCCCGATCCGTTCAAGCGCCAGAAACAGCGAAGCCGCCGTTACCCCCGACCCGCAGGTGGTGATGACGGGTTTCGTCAGATCTACGCCGGCCGCCTCAAACTCGGCGCGCAGCGCGTCGGGGGATTTCAGCGTGCCGTCGGCATTGTAGAGCCGGCCAAAGGGCAGGTTCTTTGAGCCGGGGATGTGACCCGAGCGCAGGCCGGGCCGCGGTTCAGAGGCCTCGCCGCGGAAACGCTCGGCCGAGCGGGCATCGACAATCTCGTGATCGGCAAGCTTGCTGGCGGCGGCAACCTGCGTCACGTCGCGCACCAGCGCCGCCTGACGCTGCACGGTAATGTGGCGGTCACGCAAAACCGGGGGCATGTCCTCGACCGGGCGGTCCTCGGCCCGCCATTTGGCAAAGCCTCCGTCCAGAACGGCCACGTCCTGTTTGCCCATCAGCTTGAAGGTCCACCAGACCCGCGCTGCCGAACGGACCGGGGAATTGTCATAGACCACGACCTGATGGCCGTCGCCGATCCCCATGGCGCGCATACGGCTGATGAACATTTCGGGCTGCGGCGCCATATGAGGCAATTCGCTGCGCTTGTCCGATATCTCGTCGATGTCGAAAAAGCGCGCGCCCGGGATATGTGCGGCCATGTATTCGGCACGCGCGTCGCGACCGGGTTCAAGAAGCCACGTGGCGTCGATGATACGCAGGTCGGGATCGTTCAGATGGGCCGCCAGCCAGCCGGTCGAGACCAGCACTTTCGGATCGTCGGAATCGATGGACATCGGCCTTTCCCCCCGCGCGCAGAAACGACACCGATGTAACCGCAGCCGCGCGGGGCGGCAAGGCTTAACCCTGCTTCAGCAAACGCTGTTTCTGCCGGTTCCAGTCACGTTTGGCGGCGGTCTCGCGCTTGTCGGCGACCTTCTTGCCCTTGGCGATGCCCAGTTTCAGCTTAACCCGGCCGCGATGGTTGAAATACATCACCAGCGGCACCAGCGTCATGCCCTCGCGCCCGACCGCCTGCCACAGCCGGCTGAGTTCGCGTTTCGACACCAGCAGCTTGCGTCGGCGCCGTTCCTCATGCCCGAATACACCGGCCTGTTTATAGGCCGCGATATAAGAGTTGATCAGCCATAGCTCACCCTCTTCGACCGAGGCATAGCTTTCGGCGATGTTCGACTGGCCGGTGCGCAGGCTTTTCACCTCGGACCCGGTCAGTACGATGCCAACCTCGAGATCGCTTTCGATAAAGTAATCGAAGCGCGCCCGGCGGTTCTCGGCGATGATCTTGTAGTTCGGGTCGGATTTCGTGGCCATGGTCGGGCAGAGATAGGGCCGGGCGTGGCGGCTGTAAAGGCCGGGCCTTATTCTTGTCCAATGATGCGTTGCAACAACGCGTGTGCCCCGGCAGTCACGTCGCGCCAGGTGATGTCAAAGCCCCCGGCCTCGCCGAAATAGGGGTCGGCAACCGATTGTCCTTCGCGCCCGGGCACGTGATCCAGCAGCAGCGACAGCCGAGCGCGCCCGTCCGCAGGCGCGATGCGGCGCAGATCCGCCAGGTTCTGCCCGTCCATGGCAATGATAAAGTCAAAGCGGTGAAAATCCTCGACCGCAACCTGTCGGGCGCGAAGTTGCGAAATATCGATCCCCGCCCGCGCTGCCGTTGCCTGCGCCCGGCGATCCGGGGCATGGCCGATGTGCCAGTCGCCGGTTCCTGCCGAATCAATCAGCACCTGCACTCCGGCGCGCCCCGCCGCGTCGCGCAAGGCAGCCTCGGCCAGAGGCGAGCGGCAGATATTGCCCAGACAGACGAAAAGAACCGACGGCATCGACATGACGAACCTCACTTGACCGGCTGTATCTTGCCAGTTCCGCCCAAGCTGGCCCAGACTGGCGGGAAAGAAAAGCACAGGGGGAGAAGGCAGAGATGCGGCACGGCGGACAAATCCTTGTCGATGCGCTGAAGGCGAACGGGGTCAGGCGGGTCTTTTCGGTCCCCGGCGAAAGCTTTCTTGCGGTGCTGGACGGGCTGCATGCCTCGGGTATTCAGAACGTTGTTTGCAGGCATGAAGGCGGTGCCGCGATGATGGCCGAGGCGCATGGCAAGCTGACCGGCCGTCCGGGGGTGGCTTTTGTCACTCGGGGGCCCGGCGCGACCAATGCCAGTGCCGGGGTGCATGTGGCGCGGCAGGATTCGACGCCGATGATCCTGTTCGTCGGCCAGATCGCCCGCGCCGACCGCGACCGGGGAGCCTTTCAAGAGGTCGATTACCGCGCCATGTTCGGCCCGCTGGCGAAATGGGTTGCCGAAATCGACCAGACCGAACGCATCCCTGAATATGTCTCGCGCGCCTTTCATCTTGCCATGTCTGGTCGACCCGGTCCGGTGGTGCTGGCGCTGCCCGAGGATATGTTGTCCTCACGCGCCGAGGTGCCGGACCTTGCCCCGGCGGCACAGCCGCTTTCCGCCGTTGCTGCCGAATCTGTCGCGGCGATCGCGCAGGCGCTTGCGGGGGCCGAGCGGCCTTTGGTTATCCCGGGCGGGACGCTTTGGTCGCAAGCGGCTGCCGATGCGCTGGCACGCTTTGCCAAGGGCTGGGGCCTGCCGGTGGCTGTGCCCTTCCGCCGTCAGGGGCATATGGACAACGCCCATCCGAACTATGTCGGAGACCTTGGTGTTGGCATGAACCCGGCTCTGGGGCAGGCGCTGGCGCAGTCGGATTGCCTGTTGTCGCTGGGTTCGCGGCTGGGTGACACGCTGACACGTGGCTATGAGCTGATGGACCCGACGCGACCCCATGCCCGGGTGATCCATGTCCATCCCTCGCCTGATGAGCTGGGGCATCTGTGGAGGCCTGACCCCGGGCTGGTCGCCGATCCGCGCGTGGTGGTTTCCGCTCTGGCAGATTTGCCCGCGCCCCGGCGATGGGATGGCTGGACCCGGGACCTGCGCACTGCCTATGAAGCATGGCAGGATCCGCGCCCCACCCCCGGTGCAGTCCGGATGGAAGAGGTCGTGCGCTGGCTTTCGGACCAGTTGCCCCAGGATGCGATTATCACCAATGGCGCGGGCAATTACGCAGCTTTTCTGCATCGCTATTACCGCTTTCGCCGCTTTGGCACCCAGCTTGCGCCGACGTCGGGTTCGATGGGCTATGGTTTGCCCGCAGCCATTGCGGCCAAGCTGGAACATCCTGACCGCACCGTCATCTGCATGGCCGGGGATGGCTGCCTGCAAATGACGGTGAATGAGCTTTCGACCGCTGCCCAGCACGGCGCGGCGATCATTGTCATCGTCGCCAATAACGGCCAATACGGTACAATCCGGATGCATCAGGAGCGCAGCTACCCCGGTCGCGTTTCGGGCACGGCGCTGGCCAACCCGGATTTCGCCGCACTTGCCTGCGCCTATGGCGGCCATGGTGAGCGGATCGGGCGGCAGGAGGATTTCGCCGATGCGTTCCAGCGCGCCCATGCCTCGGGCCGGCTGGCGGTGCTTGAGCTGGTGCTTGACCCCGAGGCGCTTAGCACCGGGGCGACGCTTTCAGAAACCCGCACGGCAGGAGAGGCTGCCCTGCGTCGCGCGTAAGAGCCGGGCCTAGAACCCGCCGATCCAGACCAGCAGCGCGGCAAGAAGCGCGGCGGCGGGTACCGTCACCAGCCATGCGCCCAGAATCATGCGCATGTACGAGCGGCGTACCAGATGGCGGCGGCGGCGCTCTTCGGCGGGCAAAGGGGCGGGGTTCGCGGTCAGCCTGCGGTCGCGCAATTCGCGGTAGAAACCGACCCCGAATACGCCCCCGACCGCCACATGCGTGGTCGAGACCGGCAGCCCCATCAGTGAGGCACCCAGCACCGTCGCCGCCGTCGCCAGCGAGACGCAAAGCGCCCGAGACGCGTTCAGCCTTGTGATGCGGCTGCCGACCATATGCACCAGCCTGCGACCGAAAAGCAGAATGCCAAGTGCAATCCCCAGCCCGCCCAAAAGCAGCACCAGCCGACCGCGCAGGCCGTCATCGCCCCCTGCCGACAGGCTGTCGAGGATGATGGTCAGCGGTGCCGCAACGTTCGAGGTGTCATTCGCGCCATGGGCAAAGCCCAGCACCAGCGCAGCCGCTGCCAGCGGCACGGCCAGCAGTTGCTTCATCGCCAGCCGCCCGGTCGGCTCGCCCTGCGACAGGCGCTTGAGTTGCCGGCGGGTGAACAGCCAGCCAAGCAGGCCGCAAAGCAGTGCCAGCGCCATATTCAGCACTGGGCGTGATCCCTGGACGGCGGCCTCGGCCACTCCGGCCAGCATGGCCGAGGTCAGCCCGACGATAACCGGCATCCAGTGATGTGCGGCGGCGACGCGGTCATCCCGATCCAGCACCAGCCCGCGCAAAAGCGCCATCAAACCCGCCGCGACGACGCCAGCCACCACGGGCGAGATGATCCAGCCAAAGGCAATCATCGCCATGGCGGGCCAGTTCACTGCGTCGATGCCAAAGGTCGCCAGGCCCGCACCAGCAATAGCGCCGACCACCGAATGGGTGGTGCTGACCGGGGCATCAAGCCATGTCGCAAGGCTGATCCAGCTGCCTGCCGCCAGCAACGCGGCCAGCATCATGCGCGCTGTCGCCTCGCCCTCGCCAAGGGTGCGCCCGACCAGCCCCTCGGTCAGGGTGGCGGTGACGGCGCTACCGGCAAGGACCGCGCCCAGAACCTCCATCACCGCGACGAGGATCAGGCCGGTGGTCATGCCGATCGCACCTGCGCCGACTGCCGGGCCAAGCGCGTTTGCGACGTCGTTGCCGCCAATCGACAGCGCCAGATAGGCTGCGACGGCCATGCTGGCGGCAAGGATCCCGATCGCCGGCTGGTCCGAGAAAAAGCCCGTGCCGATATAGCTGGCAGCGGCGATAAAGATCAGGGCCAAGCCCAGCCGCAATAGCGAACGCGCCGAATGCAGGACCGCGCGCTCGGTATTCGTTACCCGGCGCAGGTCTTTGTCGAGGGTGCGGTATTCGCGGGGTTCGCGCCTCATTTCGGGGGCGACTGTCGTTTAAAGGGCAGGTCGTGCAGGATCTGCTGCAACCCCGTTTCGGCTACCAGCCGGGCGGCGTCCTCGGGCGGGAACCAGCGGCGCGTGCGTTCATGCGCTTCGGGAAAATTCCGTTCGAGCTTGTCAACATAAAGCGGAAAGACCCGAACCTCGACCGGGATGGCAAAGCCGCGATCCTGATCCTTGTCATAACGATAGCGGCCGATCTCTGTCTGATCGACACGGCCTTTGACGCCGGCTTCCTCCCACGCCTCTTGTCGGGCGGCATCGGCAAGGCTGCGGCCCGGCATCGGCCAGCCTTTGGGCACAATCCAGCGCCCGGTGCCGCGGCTGGTGACCAGCAGCACCTCGCCCGTTGATTCATTCAGGCACAGTGCCGCGACCTGCATATCAGGGGGGCGACGACCGATCAGCCGCGCCAGCTTTTCGCGAAAGGCGACGATCATGCCGGGTCCTCCCCGTCGCGGATACGGCCCCGCATCGCCTTGACCTCGCCACGCTGGTTCTTGGCCGCCAGGCGGCGGCGCTGGCTGCCCAGTGTTGGCCGGGTCGGGATGCGCTTGCGCGGCGCGATCAGCGCCTGCCGGATCAGTTCGGCCAGCCGCTCGCGCGCCATCTCGCGGTTGCGGGCCTGACTGCGGGTTTCCTCGGCCCGGATCAGTACCGCACCGTCCTGTGTCCAGCGCCGCCCCGCCAGCCGTTTCAGCCGTGCCTTGACCGGAGGCGTCAGATGTGGCGAACGCTCGGCCTCAAAACGCAGCTCGACGGCGGTTTCGACCTTGTTCACGTTCTGCCCGCCCGGTCCCTGAGACCGGGAAAACTGTTCGGACAGCTCCCATTCCTGGATCGTGATCTGGTCGTTGATGCGCAGCATAGTGCGAATATGTCGCAAAACGCGCGTAAGAAAAGGCCAAGCGAATCACGAATCGCGCAATTTGTGTCAGTGCAGCCGGATTGCCGCACTTGCCGAGGCGCCATCTGCATCCACAACCGTAAGCTGAGCAAAGCCGGGCCCGGGGTTGGGCAGGTTTGCCGTCGGCTGCGCCTGTGCGATGGCAGCGGGCGCCCCGTTCAGCAGAAAGGTCCATGGGCCGCGTCCGCCCCGCGCCTTGGCGATCAGGGGGCCGTCGGTGTCGATCTCGGCCCCGTCTGGCGGATAAGTCAGGCGCAGGGCGTCCGGACCGGCGGGGCGGGCTGCCATTGCGCTGGCTTCACCTGCCGGGGCAAAGCGGCGCAGGGGCAACGGCAGGGCGCTGTTTGGCAGGGTCAGCGTCTGCGGCGGGGGCGGTGGCAGTGCCACCGCCGGCAGGGCGTCGAACAGGTCAAACAGCACCGGCGCGGCCAGATCGCCGCCAAAGGCGCCGGGCACGGGCGTCCCGTCCGGCCGGCCAAGCCAGACCGCACCGACCCGTGCCCCGTCATAGCCCACCGCCAGCGCGTCACGGTGGCCGTAAGATGTTCCGGTCTTATAGGCCAAAGGCCGCAGCCGCGTGCCATGCGGCGCGGGGTTCTGGCTAAGGATATGCCCGACCTGCCATGCCGCGACAGGGCCGAACATTGGTGTGCGGCGTTCCTCGCCCCCGCCCGGCAGTGGCGACAGGGTGATTGCCCGCCCGCCCCGCGCCAGCGCGGCATAACCCTCGGCCAGACCTTCAAGCGTAACCCCCGCACCACCAAGCACGATTGCCAGGCCCGGTGCATCCCCGGTCAGGCGCAGCTCAATCCCGCCGCGGCGCAGCGCCTGGGCGATGCGGTTCGGGCCGACCGCTTCGGCCAGTTTGACCACCGGAATATTCAGCGACCAGATCAGCGCGTTTTTAAGGCTGACTGTGCCACGAAAATGGTGGTCAAAGTTCTGTGGCTGCCAGCGGCCAAAGGCGGTGGGCCGGTCCTCGATCAGCGTTTCCGGATGGGCAAGCCCGTCGTCAAAGGCCAGCCCATAGACAAAGGGCTTCAGCGTCGAGCCGGGGCTGCGCCAGGCCCGCGCCATATCCACGAAACCCGCCGAGGCGTTGTCGGTCCAGTCGGCGGCGCCGACCTCGGCAAGGATTTCGCCCGTGCGGTGATCGGCCAGAACGATTGCCGCCGAAAGCCTGCGCCCGGCCCCGACCACGGCACGCGAGGCCAGCTCTTCGGCCCGGCGTTGCAGGCGGGCGTCGATGGTGGTTTCGATCCGGGACGCGCCGGGGTTTTCGCGTACCAGTCGCGCAGCCAGCAGCGGCGCAAGCGCCGGAAAGGCGCGGCGCTGGTTCGGCACAGGCTCGGCCATCGCGGCCTTGGCGTCCGAAACCGAAATCAGCCCTGCATCGGCCGCCCGCGCCAGCACCCGGTCCCGCGCTGCCTTGGCTGCGCTGGGCGAACGGTCGGGGCGGCGCGCCTCGGGCGATTGTGGCAGGGCGACCAACAGGGCTGCCTGAGCAGGGGTCAGGCGGCGGGGCTCTTTGCCAAACCATTGCAAGCTGGCAGCACGGATGCCCTCGACATTCGCCCCATAGGGAGCAAGCCGCAGATAAAGTTCAAGGATCTGGTGTTTTTCAAGCCGCCGTTCCAGCGCCAGCGCAAGGCGCATCTGCCGGGCCTTACCTGCCCATTGGCCGGTCGGCCCTTCTTCAAGCAATCGCGCGACCTGCATGGTCAGGGTCGAGCCGCCCGAGACCACGCGCCCATAACGCAGCGCCTGCCAGCCCGCACGGATGATTGCGCGTGGGTCGATACCGGCGTGATCGGGAAACCGGCGGTCCTCCCATAGCAAAAGCATGTCGATCAGCAGCGGATCGACCGGCCCGGCGTCCAGCCGCCAGCGCCCGTCCGCGACCTGAAAGGCGCGCAAAAGCGTGCCGTCCCGTGCCACCACCTCGGCCCCGACCTGCACATCAAGCCGGGGGATCCTGGTCGCTGCGACCCAGTCGTCAAACCGGTCCCGCGCGCCGGCTCCAAGGCCAAGCAGCAAGACAGTCGCAAACAGTACAAGGGCAACGCGGCGCGGACTCATGCCTGATCCATACGCCAGTTGGCAGGAAGAGAGAAACGGCTGTTTGCACGATGGGGATGTCTCTGATGTGCTGGTTCAGGCCGGTATCCTGGAGCGGTTAGCCTGGGCCCACTTTACCTGCACCCGAGGGCTCTGGGGGTTTATCCCCGCGCGTGCGGGGAACATGCCCTTACAATCTGCTTGATTTGCTGCCGGAATGGCCCATCGCCGCGCTCTCGGGGAACATAAGGGCGCCAACATGCCCGACAATATGTCGTCTGGTTCATCCCTGCACGGCACGCGCGGGGCACACCCTATCCTGACGGTGATGCCGCCTGATCGTCCGGAGCCTCTCGGTCGATTCGGCGAACGTAAGATCATCGTGCCGGGGGCGGCTACTTCTCGGTGTCCTCGCCGAAAAGCCCCTTCAGGCCGCGTGCGATCAGATTGCCGACCCGGGGGCGGGGCTGGTGGATGAAGGGCAGCGGACGGCAGACCTCCATCGCTGCGATGCCGACCCGGGCGGTCAGAGCCCCGTTGACCACCCCTTCGCCAAAGCGTTTCGAGACCTTGGCGAGCAGCCCCCCTCCGGCGACGGTGTGGATCAGGTCGTCGCCGGCCGCGACCGCCCCGGTGGCGATCAGATGGGTCATCACGGTGCGCGCTAGCCGCCAGCCGCCCACTGCGCCCGCCCGACCGCCATAGATTTCGGCCATGCGGCGGATCATGCGCAGGTTTGCGGCCAGCGCGGCAATGATATCTGCCAGCGCCAGCGGGATCAGCGCCGTGGCGGCGGCGACGGTGCGGGCGGCTGCCTCGATCTCGCGCCGGGCCTCGATGTCGAGGGGCGCGAGCAATTCGGTCTCGGCCAGCGCGATCAGGGTTTCGGCATCATAGGTATCGCCCTTGCGTTCGCGCAGGCGCGTCAGGCCCCATTCAAGCTCGGGCCGGGCGCGATACAGGCTTTCCATCCGGTCCACCACATGCCGCGCCGACCTCAAGTCGTTTGCAGCCAGTGCCGCCCCGGCCTCGCGGTTAATGCCGTCGATGGCGGCAAAGCGCGACCAGGCACGGAACTCGCGAAACGCCATCGCCAGCGCGGCAAGGCAGAACAGGACCATCAGGCCGATGCCGATCCAGCCCAGCAGCGGGTAGCTGTTCAAGAGGTCGGTCAGATAGCGCAGCGCGGCGACCGACAGCAGAAAGGTGAACAGCGCGACCCCGGTATTGATAAAGAACCGCGTCAGCCGTGACGGGCCACGCCCGACCAGCCGCGCCACAAGCTGCATGGTGCGCGGCTGTGGCAGGGGGGCCAGGCCGTCGTCAATCATCGGCGCATCCGCGGGCGAGGGTGCGGCGTCGCCTTCGCGCAGCTCGGTCCGGGGTGGCTTGCGGTCGCGCTGATCGGGGCGGGGATCGAACTGGGCGCCGGGTTGTGGCGGTTCAGTCCGGGACAGCTCGGGCTGGACATCGTCCAACTCCAGCAGAACCGGTCCGCGCCGTTTCGGAGGTTCAGCCATTGCGCTCTCCTATAGCCTGTCGCCGATCAGGAATTCGGCCGCGCGGTCCAGACGAATATGCGGAGGTCCATCGCCCGGCCGCATCGTGTTCGGTGCCGGGGCAAAGTTCATGATCGCGTAATCTCCGTCCAGCCAGCGCGTCGCGCCCTGACTGGCGGGAACCAGCAGTTCCGATGGGTTGGCCGGCAACTCTCCGGGGTAGAATGCCGCCTGCCGCCCGTCCATCAATGTGCCGCGCACGGCGGGCAGGTCCTCGCCGTCCTGCCGGATCATCTCTTCGGTGGTGGTGCGCAGCGAGGCGATGGACATGGCCTCGGTCCGCGCACCCGAGAAATCGGCGCGGTCGCGGGCCTCGCGCAGCATGGCGGTGGTGATGCCGGTCAGGCGCGGGTGCTGGATATGGTGCAGATGGTCGGCCTTGGTCGCGGCAAAGAGGATGCGTCCCACGCGCCGCGCACCCAATAGCTGGGCAAGCCAGCCCGCGCGTCCGGGTCGGAATGCGCCAAGGATATCGGCCATGGCGCGGCGCATATCCTCGACCGCCTGCGGCCCTGCATGGATCGCGCCCAGCACATCCATCAGCACGACCTGCCGGTCGATGCGGGCGAAATGGTCGCGAAAGAAGGGCCGGACCACCTGTGCCTTATAGGCCCCAAAACGGCGGGCGAATTCGCGGCCCAGAGGCGTTGACCGCATCTCATGCGGCAGAGGGGTAAAGGTCAGCGCCGGAGAGCCGTCAAGCTCCCCCGGCATCAGGAAACGGCCGGGGGTGCAGTCCGACCAGCCCGCTTCGCGCGCCAGATGCAGGTGACGGGTATAGGCAGAGGCCAGCGCCTGCGCTGCCGTTTCGTCAAAGCGGGCGGTGTCGGTGCCGGCAAGTGCGGCGCGGAACTCCAGCACGCCGGGGCGCCGCTCCATCCTGTCCAGGACCTCTTGCGACCATTGATCAAAATCCTTGTCCATCAGCCGCAGGTCCAGCAGCCACTCGCCCGGGTAATCGACGATATCAAGATGCAGGACCTGCTGGCCGCGCCAGCCTGCGATCAGCCCGCGCGGCTGGACCCGCAACGACAGGCGCAACTGGCTGACGTGGCGTGTGCCTTCGGGCCAATGCGGATCGGGGCCGGTCATTGCCGCGAGATGCCGCTCATAATCAAAGCGCGGCACGGTATCGTCGGGCTGCGGCTGCAACCATGCTGCCTTCAGCGAGCCATCCGCCGCTGCGCGCAGCGCCGCCATCCGCCCCCGGTCAAGCAGGTTCGCAACCAACGAAGTGATGAACACGGTTTTGCCTGCCCGCGACAGGCCCGTCACCCCAAGGCGCAGCACCGGGTCGGAAATGCCCAGGCCCTGCATCAGATCGTCGGCTATCCCCATTCGGTCCCTCGCATTGGCCCCAGCATCGGCGGGATCAAAGATAGGCAGGCCGGGGCCGGATGTGTAGAGGTCCCTCTTTTCGCTCCGGCGGTGCTTTGCCATAACGCGGGGATGGATCTGCCCATCGACGCCGTATTGCCCCAGTTGACTGCCGCGCTGACCGCCCATGGCCGCGCGGTTCTGATGGCACCGCCGGGTGCGGGCAAGACGACGCGCGTGCCTTTGGCGCTGTTGCCGGTCGTCGCGGGCCGGATCGTCATGCTTGAGCCGCGCCGCCTTGCCGCCCGTGCCGCGGCCGAGCGTATGACCGAAACGCTGGGCGAGCCTTTGGGTCGCACAGTCGGCTATCGCATCCGCGGCGAGGCGGTGCCGGGCGCGCGTATCGAGGTGGTGACCGAGGGCATCCTGACCCGGATGATCCAGTCCGACCCCGGGCTTTCCGGCATCGGTTGCGTGATCTTTGACGAATTTCACGAACGCAGCCTGAACGCCGATCTTGGCCTTGCCCTGACGTGGGAGGCGCGCCAGGCCCTGCGTCCAGACCTTGCGTTGCTGGTCATGTCAGCGACGCTTGATACCGAGCCGGTGGCGGCGCTGCTTGAGGATGCGCCTGTCATCCGCTCTGAAGGCCGCGCCTTTCCGGTCGAAACCCGCTGGCTGGGCCGTCCCCTGCCCGCAGGGGCCCGGCTGGTGCCCGAGGCGGCGCGACTGATCGCCGAGGCCGAGTCGACGACCCGTGACACTGGCGGCACCATCCTGGCCTTTCTGCCGGGCGAGGGAGAGATTCGCCGCGTCGGGGCAATGCTTGATACCGATGCCGAAGTGCTGCCTCTTTTCGGCAACATGGACTTCAGGGCCCAGCGCGCTGTTTTGCATCCGACGGGTGGCGGGCGGCGGCGGATCGTGCTGGCAACCTCGATCGCCGAGACCTCGCTGACCATTCCAGATGTGCGGGTGGTCGTGGATGCGGGCCGGGCGCGGCGCGCGCGCTTTGATCCCGGTTCGGGCATGTCGCGGCTGGTGACCGAGCGGGTCAGCCGGGCCGAGGCCGAACAGCGCCGGGGCCGTGCCGGACGAGTCGCGCCCGGCATCTGCTACCGGCTATGGGCGCGGGCCGAAGAAGGGGCCCTGCCAGCCTTTGCCCCACCCGAAATTGCGGTGGCCGATCTGACCGGATTGGTGCTGGAACTGGCGATCTGGGGTTCGGATGGGCGAGACCTTGCCTTTCTGACCCCGCCGCCCGAGGCAGCTTTGGCCGAGGCGCGGGCACTGCTGCGCGATCTTGGCGCGTTGGATTCATCTGATCGTATTACCGATCATGGGCGGCGGCTGGCACCTTTGCCGCTGCATCCGCGGTTGGCGCATATGCTGGTCACTGCGGGGCGCGAGGCAGCCGATCTGGCTGCGCTGATGGCCGAGCGTGACCCGCTGACAGGCGCGCCTGCTGATCTGACCCTGCGGCTTGCCGCAATCCGTGACCAGCGCGCCTATCAGGACCGTCACCCCTGGCCTGTAAACCCCGGTCCGTTGCACCGCATTCGTGATGAGGCCAAGCGCCTGCGTCGCATGGCGGGGGATGGAGCTGCGGCGGGGCTGTCGCCCGGCGCGATGGCGGCGCTAGCCTATCCCGACCGCATCGGATTGCGCCGCAAGGGCGATCAGCCGCGTTATGTCCTGTCAGGCGGCAAGGGTGCGGTTCTGCCCGAGGGCGATGCTTTGGCCGGCGATCGCCTGATCGTCGCCACCGATCTGGACGGAGACACCCGTGAGGCGCGGATCCGCATGGCCGCCCCCATCAGCGAGGAAGAGCTTCGCGCCCTGTTTCCCGATCGTATCGAAAGCGTCGAACTGGTCGAATGGTCACGCCGCGACAACCGCGTCATCGCTCGTCGGCAGGAACGGCTGGGTGCGTTGGTGCTGGCTGATCGTGTGATGGACGACGCCGACCCTGCGGCCCTTGCGCGCGCCGCCTTTGAGGGGCTGCGCGCCAATGGCCTGAGCTGGACCCCCGCGGCGGCGAGGCTGCGGGCGCGGATCGCTCTGATCCCTGAGCTGGGTGCGGTGGATGATGCAAGCCTGCTTGCTGAACCTGACTGGCTGCTGCCCTGGCTCGGCAAGGTGCGGACACTTTCAGATCTGCGCGGACTCGATCTGACCGAGGCGCTTAAGGCCCGTATCGGCTGGGATGGGCAGCGTCGGCTGGACAAAGAGGCTCCGGCATATTTCCTGACACCTTTAGGCCGCAAAGTGCCCATTGATTATGATCACGAGACCCCTTCGATCGAGCTGAGGCTGCAAGAGCTTTTCGGTGTCGCGCGGCATCCGCGCGCAGGCGGCAGGCCCCTGCGCATCACCATGCTGTCACCCGGGGGCAAGCCCGTCGCGGTGACGACGGACCTGCCGGGTTTCTGGGCGGGCGGCTATGCTGATGTCCGCAAGGATATGCGTGGTCGCTATCCACGCCACCCCTGGCCAGAGAACCCGCTGGAGGCCGACCCGACCACCCGCGCCAAACCGCGCGGGACCTGATGGTCAGGCGCTTCTTAGCCGCCGCAGCCGGAAGGCCAGCGCGATCATCACCACGCCGATCAGCAGCGCAAAGGTTCCGATCAGCCATGCGATGCTGAGCAGGCCCGCCGCCGGCAGCAGCGCCATCAGCACACCCCAGGTGATAAGCAGCAGCCCGCTGAGTCCCAGCGCCCATTCACCCTCGATCTCGTGCTGCAGGCGGATGGCGGCGACGATGCGGAAGACACCGGCGACCACACCCCAGGCGGCCATCCAGATGATGAAGGCCAGCGCCGTCGCCTCGGGCCAGAACAGGGCCATCAGGCCGATGACAATGGACAGCAACCCGTCCAGCGCCCAGGCCCACCAGCCATCGTCCGAAGACTTGCGACGGAAGGCAATGACGATCGCCATGACCCCGTCAAAAATTGCATAGGCACCAAAGACCAGCAGCAGCATATAGACCGTCAGGCCCGGCCAGACCAACGCCATCAGGCCGAAAAGGATGGCCGCGATGCCGCGCAAAAGCGGCACCCACCAATGGTCGGCCATCACACGGATCAGATTTTCCATGATCGTCATCCCCCTTTCCAGGATTACCGGACCAAATCATATTGTTCCGGTGTGACAGGGAAATATTAACATGGTGTTAAGCGGAACGGCCTGCAAGCGCGAGTTCATCCATAGGTTGTAACGAAATCGCTACAGCGCCTCAGCCAAGCCGTGGGGGCAGGGTCAGGCCGCGCAGGATTTCGATTGCGGGCATGGGACGTTTGCCTTCGCGCTGGGCCTCAAGCACCTCGACCGCGCCTTCGCCGCAGGCGATGGTAAAGCCCGACAGAACTTGCCCCGGCGCACCTGAACCGGGGGCAAGGCGCGAGCGCAAAAGCTTCACCCTTTCGTCCCCGATCAGACACCACGCGCCGGGAAAGGGCGACAGGCCGCGGATCTGGCGGTCGATCTGGGCGGCAGGCTGGCTCCAGTCTATCCGCGCCTCGGCCTTGTCGATCTTTTGGGCGTAGGTCACGCCTTCGGCCGGTTGTGGGCGGGCAGGTTGCGGCAGACGCTCCAGCTGTTCGACGATCAGCGCGGCGCCCATCTCGGCCAGCCGGTTGTGCAGATCGGCGGTGGTGTCCTCGGGACCGATGGGGGTGCGGGCCTCGGCCAGTACCGGGCCAGTGTCCAGCCCCGCCTCCATCTGCATGATGGCGACGCCGGTTTCGGCGTCCCCGGCCATGATGGCGCGGTGGATGGGCGCCGCCCCACGCCAGCGCGGCAGCAGTGAGGCGTGGATATTCAGGCAGCCAAAGCGCGGCGCGGCCAGCACCGCAGGTGGCAGGATCAGGCCATAGGCGACGACGACCGCCACATCGGCACCAAGATCGGCGAATTCCGCCTGATCTTGCACGGATTTCAGCCGCTCGGGCGTACGGACGGGCAGGCCCAGTTCCGCGGCAGCGCGCTGCACCGGCGAGGGGCGCGGCTTTTGCCCGCGTCCCGCCGCGCGGGGCGGTTGGGAGTAGACCGCGACGACCTCATGCTGCGTGGCGATGGCCCGCAGCGCCGGGACCGAGAAGTCGGGTGTGCCCATGAAGATGACGCGCATTGCTGCCCTCCGTTACTGTGGCGACCTCATATCCCGGCTTCGGCGGCGGCAAAACCCATGAAGGCGCGGATATCGCGGGTCGCCTGTGCCCGGGCTGGTGCATTGAACTCCAGCGGTGAGAGTATGGAACGCTCACTTTGGTCAAAGCCGTGGTTGATGCCGGGATAGGTGATGACGTCGAGATGCGCACCTGTCGCGGCAAGATCCGCCGCCATCTGTTGGCAGTCGGCGGAATCGGTGATCGAATCCTCGGCCGCCAGCAGCATCAGCATTCGCACCCGACCCGGCCACGGCCCCTTGGCCGCACCACTTAGCAGGCCGCAATAGGGGTAAAGCACCACCGCTGGCCCAAGCTGGGCGGTCAGGCTGTCGGGCGGCGCGGGCCATTCCGAAAGGCCGGGAGGGGGCGTGTCAGAGGACAGCTCGCGCATCAGCTCCATCACCGTCCAGCCCCCATGCGACGCCCCGAGCAGCGCCACATCCGAGGCATTGATCCCCGGCATGTCGCGCAGCGCCGCGAGTGCCACGGCCAGATCGGCGGCCCGCTCGGCCCCTGGCAGGACCTGCCCCGCGCAAAGCGCCCGCCACGCCTGTGCCCTGTCCAGCGATCTTGGCGCGTGGCTGTCAAGGATCAGCGCCGCCCGACCCATGGCAACGTATTGTTGTGCCCAATAATCCATATTGTCATGCACCCCGTCGCAGCCCGACAGCAGGATTGCGGCGGGATGCGGGCCGGGCCCTTCGGGGCGCAAAATGCGCCAGTAGGGTTCAAGCCGCGCCAGCCGTTCGGCGGGGGTTTCGGTCGCGGGCTGCCAGCCGGCATAGTTGCGCGCCGTGTTCAGCACGAGCACAAGCAGCACCAGCCCGGGCAGCACCAGCGCCAGGATCAGCCCTTTGCGCATCCCAGCCTTCCGTTCTGACCGCAGATGGCCTTGAGCCGCTGTGTGTCGGCGGCGCTCCAGCCCTCGGGGGCGGTCACGGATACCCAGCCATCAATATAGTCATGCGCGTGATAGGTATGGCCAAATCCGGGCGGGGCCGAGGTCGAAACCAGCAAGTCCACCGCCAGCTGCAACTGTGTCACCACCGGGGTAAAGCGCAACCGGGGCGAAACATCGGGGGCCAGCGGCTCGCGCATCCATTGCGGTTCGCGCCACAGCGAGACGGGATCATAGAAGACGATCGGATCGCTGGCATATTGCAGGAACAGGATGCGCAGCCGGCCCCATGGGCGACCCGAGCGGTCGGGCGATGCGAACTGGCTTGCATAGCGGATCACCTCGCCGTCATCGACATCGGGCAGGACAAGGCGGCTGCCGGGTTCGCGTGCGTCATTGGCCTGACGCCACAGGGTCGACGGAAAGGGCGGCCCGGCCCAGAACGCGCCCGAGACCGGTTCGTTCATCATCTGGAACGGGTTGAAGGCATACATCGACGACCAGGCCCCAAGCGAGATGCCGTGCAGATAAAGGCGTGGTCTTTGGTCCTGCGGCAGCTGGCGCCAGTGGTCATAAATGACGCGCATCAGCGCCGTGGTCTGGTCAAGGCCGGATTCGGTCTCAAAGATCAGGGCCAGAGGGCTTTGCAGATAGGAATATTGCACCCCTACCGTCGCCACGTCTCCGCCATGCATATATTCCAGCGCATCGTAACTTGCCGGGTCCATCCAGCCGGTGCCGGTCGGGCTGGCCAGCACCAGCACCTTGCGGTCAAAGGCGCCGACGCGCAGCATTTCGTCCAGTGCCACCTTGGCGCGGACCTCGGGGTCCTTGTCCTGCGCAAGGCCGACATAGATGCGCAAAGGCTCTTTGGCCGGACGGCCGGTAAAGGCCGAGATATCGCTGGCGCGCGGCCCGCTTAGCACAAAGTCGCGGCCAGGCTTGCCCATCAGCCCCCAATCGACCCCCGAGGCGGCCGAGCCTGACTGCCATGGCTCGGATGGTGGGCCAAGGTTGGGATCGGTCAGGTGCTGGGCGGCGGCGTAAGAGCGGTCGGCAATGCGCATCGCCCAGTTCACCACCCCGTCGCGGGTCAGGGTGACGACGATCATCGCGGCGAGCAAAAGCCCCAGCACGTTGGCGCTGCGCGAGGGGATATGGCGCGCAAGCCGCAGGCGCAGAAGGTCAAACAGCGCTTGCAGCCCCCGACCGAACAGAAACAGAGCCAGAAACACCACCAGTGCCAGTCCCAGCATCTTGGCGGTGTTATTGGCCTCAAGATCCGGCATGCCCATGCGGACACGGATGCTGTTTTGCCACTCGACAGACAGGATGAGGGCGCGTGCGAGCAGGATCAGCACCGGCACCGCCAGGACCGCATGGGCGATACGGGCGGCGCGGTCTTTCAGTCCCGGCAGCTCAAGCGTGCGCCAGATCGCCAGCAGGAACTGGGTCAGCACATAGCCCGCCGCCATGGACATGCCTGCCAGCACCCCCTGCATCATCCAGTCGCGTGGAATGAGCGAAGGGGTCAGTGACGCTGAAAATAACAGCAATCCGGCCAGAAGAGGAAGGAGGGAGAACATGTGCTGGGTCCAGGCGCTGGTTGCGACCCAAGCCTAACCCCCCGCATTGCGAAAGAAAACCGTCAGCGGCGGGTCAGCTTGGCCGATTTGGCCACCATCATCTTGCGACGCAGGGGGCTGAGGTGATCGACGTAAAGCCGGCCGTTCAGGTGGTCGATCTGATGCTGTACCGAGGTCGCCCACAGGCCGACGAAATCCCGGTCCTCGATTTCACCGTCGGCGTTCAGAAAGCGCACGGTGACAGCGCGGGGCCGCTCGATCCGGGCCGAGACGCCGGGCAGGTTGGGGCTTGCCTCTTCATGGGGGCGCAGCTGCACGCTGGCATGCAGCACCTCGGGATTGGCCATACGCACCGCCTGACCACGCTTTTCCGAGGCGTCGACCACCGCCAGCCGCATCATGATCCCGATCTGGGGTGCGGCAAGGCCGACGCCCGGCATTGCCTCCATCGTGTCGATCATGTCGTCCCAGATCATCCGCACGGTTTCGGTGATCTCGGCGACCGGCTCGGCCGGAGTGTGTAACCGGCGGTCGGCATAGGGCAGGAAAGGGCGGATGGTCATCGAAAGGGCCTTGTCAGCAGAGAAAGCCCGGCTAGCACGGCGGCAGGCGAAGGTAAATCATTCCCCTGTGTCCTGCGGTCCCGTGCCAAAATCAAGGATCAGGCGACCGTCGAGATGGTCGGCCTCATGCTGGGCGATACGTGCCTCGATCCCTGTCAGGGTCAGGCTTTGCGGCTGGCCTGCAAGATCAAGGCAGCGCAGCCGCACCGTGACTGGTCGAGTTACCGCCACCGGATGATCGGGGATTGAAAGGCAGGCTTCCTCCATCGTGCCCACCTCGCTGCCGAGGGGCTCGATCTCGGGGTCGATCACAATGCGCGGACTGGGTGCACCCTCTTTCCAGCCGTGATCCATGACAAAGATGCGCCAGGGCTTGCCGATCTGCGGTGCGGCAAGGCCACGCCCACCCGCGTCATACATGGTTGCCAGCAGATCGGCGGCAAGTTCATTGATCCGGTCGCGGGACAGTGCCGCTGCCGGATCGCAGCGGTGACGCAATGCGGGATGGGGATGGATCAGGACGGGCCGGACGCGGCCCTGTCTTGCAGGTGCAGGGGGTGCGGGCTTAGCCACGACCCCGCTCACGCTTGAGCTTGACCATCTTGCGGGTGATCATCTGGCGCTTGATCGGGCCGAGATAGTCGATGAACAGCTTGCCATCGAGGTGGTCGATCTCGTGCTGGGCGCAGGTGGCCCACAGCCCTTCAAAATCGCGCTCATGGGTTTTGCCGTCGAGGCCCAGCCAGCGGACCTTGACCTGGGCGGGCCGGGTCACATCGGCATATTGGTCGGGGATCGAGAGGCAGCCTTCCTCATAGGTGTTCAGCTCGTCGGAACGCCAGGTGATCTCGGGGTTGACCATGACCACGGGGTTGCGCGGGGCCTCGGGGTCCTTTTCGCAGTCCATGACGTAAAGCCGTGACAGGACGCCAACCTGCGGCGCGGCCAGGCCAACGCCCGGCGCGTCATACATCGTGGCCAGCATGTCGGCGGCCAGCGTTTCGATCTCGGGGGTGATGCGGGCCACAGGCTCGCAGATCTTTTTCAGCCGCGGATCGGGGTGGAGGATGATGCTGCGCAATGTCATGCCCGTGATCTAGGGCAAGCCTTGGCCTTGCGCAACAAGCCGCTATGGTGTCAGCGAATGGAAACCGAGGTATGACCCATGACGCTGCCTGACTTTGACGAGTTGATCGACCGCACCGGAACCACCTGCTCCAAATGGGATGACATGCAGGCGACCTATGGCGTCTCGCCTCGTGACGGGATCGCGATGTGGGTGGCGGATATGGATTTTCGCCCGCCCGCTTCGGTGCAGCAGGCGGTCGAGCGTCTGGCCGCGCATGGCGTCTATGGCTATCCCGGCGCGAACCCGGCTTATATCGAATCGATCCGCTGGTGGATGGCAAACCGCCACGGCTGGCAGGTTGAGCCCGAATGGATCCTGTCTGCGCATGGGCTGGTGAACGGAACCTCGATCTGTGTCGATACCTTCACCCAGCCGGGCGACCGCGTCATCCTGATGACCCCGGTCTATCACGCCTTTGCCCGGGTCGTCCGCGCCTCTGGCCGCGAGGTGGCCGAGTTTCCGCTGGTCATTGAGGACGGTCAGTACCGTCTGGACTGGGAGGGCTGGCAAAGCCTGCTGACCGGACGCGAGCGGATGCTGATCCTTTGTTCGCCCCATAACCCCGGTGGCCGGGTCTGGAGCACCGAGGAACTGCGCCAGATCGCCGATTTCTGTGCAGCCCATGACCTGATTCTGGTCTCGGACGAGATCCATCACGATCTGGTCATGCCGGGCAGCCCGCGGCATACGGTTTTGGCCAATGCTGCGCCCGAGGCTGCGGCGCGGCTGATCACGCTGACCGCCGCGACCAAGACCTTTAACATTGCGGGCGCACATATCGGCAATCTGATCGTGGCCGATGAGGGGCTGCGCAAGCGGCTGCAGGACCGGATGATGGCCGGGGGCATCTCGCCCGGGCTTTTCGGGCCGGCCATGGTCGCCGCCGCCTATTCGCCCGAAGGGGCCGTCTGGGTCGATGCGCTGGCCGATTACCTTGACGGCAACCGCCGCATCTTTGACGACGGGGTGGGCGCGATCCCCGGCCTTGGCTCAATGCCCTTGCAGGCGACCTATCTGGCATGGGTCGATTTCTCGGGCACCGGGATGGAGCGGGCCGAGTTTACCCGCCGGGTCGAGCAAGGTGCCCGAATCGCCGCCAACCACGGCGGCACCTTTGGCACCGGAGGCGAAAACTTCCTGCGGTTTAATATCGCCACCCAGCGCGCCCGTGTCATCGAGGCGGTGGGACGGCTGCAAGAGGCATTCCGCGACCTGCAATGAAGCGGCTTGGCGCGATCTTTTCGGTGCTTTGCCTTGCGGCGTTGCTGTGGGGGCTGTGGCTGATCTGGGCCCCTCAGCCCGCCACCTTGCCGCCGCCGGGCAGTACGCAGCCGCCAGCTTCGGGCTGGCACTGGCCGCGGCTGCCCGAATTCCGGCTGCCCCATATCGCGCTGCCGCCGATCTTTCAGCGCCCGCCAGCGCGGCCCGAGGCGCCCATTGCCTCGTCCGTACAGCGCATTCTGGTCGAAAAAGCTGCCCGCCGGATGACCGTCTATCAGGAAAGCGGACCGCCCAGGACCTTTCGCATCGCGCTTGGCTTTGCGCCAGATGGTGACAAAAGCCGTGAAGGCGACGGCCGCACCCCCGAAGGCATTTTTCGCATCGACCGGCTGAACCGCAACAGCGCCTATCACCTGTCGCTTGGCATCGACTATCCCCAGCCTCATCACCGCGAGGCGGCCCGGCGCATGGGTGTCAGCCCGGGCGGAGACATCATGATTCACGGCCAGCCGAACCAGATCCCCGACGGCTATCGCGTCAAGGGTGACTGGACTGCCGGCTGCATCGCCGTCACCAATGACGAGATCGAAGAGATCTTTGCCCATGCCCGTGTCGGCACCGAGGTCGAGATCCTGCCCTGAGGTTCGCCCTTGCGTGCCATCTTGCCGCAGCCTCTGCCCAAGGATAAGGCAGACACATGAATTTTGTCCGCTATATCCCCCATCTGCGCGCAACACTGGCGCTGGGTCTGCCGCTTGTCGGCAGCCACCTTGCGCGCATGGCCATTCATGTCGCCGATACGGTGATGATGGGGTGGTATGGCGTGACCGAGCTGGCCGCGTTGGTCATCGCGGTGTCGTTCTTTAACATCCTGTTCTTTCTGGGCATGGGGTTCGGCATCGGGGTCATGGGCCTGATCGCCACCGCCATTGCGCGGGGGGATGAGGTCGAGGTCCGCCGTTCGGCCCGCATGGCGCTGTGGCTGTCGGTGATCTATGCCGTGCTGGTGTTGCCGGCGATGTGGTATTCTGGCCCGATCCTGCTGGCTGTCGGACAAAAACCCGATGTCGCCCAGCTGGCCCAGGACTATCTGCGCATCGAGGGTGTCGGCCTGATCGCCGTTCTGTGCCAGCTGACGCTGAACAGCTATCTGGCGGCGATGGAGCGTACGCAGGTCGTGCTGTGGATCGCGCTTGCCGGGTTGCCGGTGGTGATTTTCCTGAACTGGGTGCTGATCTTTGGCAATATGGGCATGCCGGAAATGGGCGTGCGTGGGGCGGCGATTGCGGCGGTCGTTGTGCAATATGTGGGGCTGCTCGCGATCGCGGCCTATGCCGCATGGCTGCCGGTGGCACGCAAATACCGGCTGTTCCAGCGCTTTTGGCGCCCGGACCGGGCCGAGATGCGCGCGGTCTTTTTGCTGGGTCTGCCCATCGGTCTGACCATGGTGGCCGAGGGTGGGCTATTTGTCGGCTCGAACGTGATGATGGGCTGGATCGGCACGCGAGAGCTTGCGGCGCATGGAATTGCGCTGCAGCTGGCCTCGCTGACCTTTATGCTGCATCTGGGCATGTCGAACGCAGCCACCGTGCGCGTCGGGCAGGCCAAAGGCCGCGGCGATGCGCTGGGGATGCGTGATGCGGGAATTACGGTGACCGTGGTTTCGGCCGTGATCGCGGTACTTGCCGTTGCAGCATTCGAGCTGTTTCCGCGCCAATTGGTCGGGCTGTATCTCGACGCGACCCATGCTGAAACCCCGGCTATCATCGAGATTGCGGCGGCGCTGCTGTTTTACGCAGGTCTGTTCCAGCTGACCGATGCCATGCAGGTGATCGGGCTGGGGCTTTTGCGCGGGGTGCAGGACACCCGGGTTCCCATGGTCATTGCAGCAGTCAGCTATTGGCTGGTCGGCATCCCGGTTGCCTATGGCCTGGCCTTCATTGCGGGGATCGGTCCGGCCGGATTGTGGCTGGGGCTGGTGGCGGGGCTGACCTGTGCTGCGGTCCTGCTGATGCGCCGCTTCTGGCGCGGACTTGCGCGGGGGGACTGGACCCGCGCCGTGCCGACGGTCTAGTCTGTCGCCGTCTGAGATCAAGAGGATCGCCATGCGCCCGGTTTTTGTCCAGTTCCGCTGCTCGCCCGGCAAGACCTATGAGGTCGCTGATGCGATCTATGACCGCGAGGTCGTGAGCGAGCTTTACTCGACCTCGGGTGATTATGATCTGCTGGCCAAGATCTATGTGCCCGAGGATCAGGATGTCGGGCGTTTTCTGTCGGAAAACCTGTTCGACATTCCCGGCATTGTCCGGACGCTGACGACGATCACCTTCAAGGCGTTCTAGGTCCGGCTTTCCGGGGGCTTTGTCCCATGGATATTTAGACACGAAAGAAGCGGAGGCGAGGGGCACCCTTGCGCGCGGATCGCGATTGGGTTTTCTGTTGCGGCATGACACGTTTTCGTTTCGCCCCTATTCCCGCCGGACTGCCTGCGACGGTCCCCTTTACCGGTCCCGAGACGCTGGAGCGTCGGCGCGGTGCGCCCTTTCGCGCCCGGCTGGGGGCGAATGAGAACGGCTTTGGCCCCTCTCCCAAGGCGGTCGAGGCGATGGCGCGCGCGGCGGCCGAGGTCTGGAAATACGGCGATCCTGACAGCCATGATCTGCGCCATGCTTTGGCGGCGCATCATGGTGTTGCTCCTGAGAACATCATGCTGGGCGAGGGGGTTGACGGGCTTTTGGGTCTGCTCGTGCGGCTGATGGTGGCCCCGGGCGAAGCGGTGGTGACTTCTGAGGGTGCCTATCCGACCTTCAATTATCACGTTGCCGGTTTTGGTGGACGGCTGAGCAAAGTTTCCTATCGTGACGATGCCGAGGACCCCGATGCCCTGATTGCGGCAACGCGTGAGACCGGGGCGCGGCTTGTCTATCTGGCCAATCCCGACAACCCGATGGGCAGCTGGCACGAGGGGGCGCGGATCGAGGCGATGCTGGATGATCTGCCCGAAGGCAGCCTGCTGGTTCTGGATGAGGCGTATGCTGAATTCGCCCCTGTTTTGGCCATTCCCCGGATTGACCCGGAAGATGCGCGGGTGATCCGGTTCCGGACCTTTTCCAAGGCCTATGCCATGGCCGGGATGCGCATCGGCTATGCCATCGGTCCGGCCGAGCTGATCGCCGGGTTCGACCGCATCCGCAACCATTTCGGCATCAGCCGAACCGCCCAGATTGGTGCTCTTGCCGCGCTGGAGGATCAGGACTGGCTGGGCCATGTGCAGGCCCAGACCGCCGCGGCCCGTGCCCGGATCGCCGGGATTGCAGCTGACAACGGGCTGAGCGCCCTGCCTTCGGCCACGAATTTCGTCACCATCGACTGCGGCCGCGATGGCGCCTTTGCCCGCGCCCTGCTTGAGGCGCTGGCGAGCGAGGGCATCTTTGTACGCATGCCCGGCGTTGCACCGCTTGACCGCTGTATCCGCGTCTCATGCGGGCCTGAGGCAGAGCTTTCTGCTTTTGCCGAGGCGCTGCCGCGCGCGCTGGCCGCCCTAGCTTAGAGGCAGGGCGGTCGTCGCCTTGAGCTCTTCCATCGACAAAAGCGCGGTGACGTTGTGGATCCTGACCTCTGAGATCAGCGCCTGATAAAAGCGGTCATAGGCGCGCGCGTTGCGGACCCGGACCTTAAGGATGTAGTCGATGTCGCCGGCCAGGCGGTGCGCCTCGATCACCTCGGGGCGCGAGCGGACGGCGGACAGAAAGCGTCGCGCCCATTCGGGGTCATGCTCGCTGGTGCGGATCAGCACGAAGAAACAGGCGTCGAGCCCAAGGGAATCGGGGTCAAGCAGCGCGACCTGGGCGCGGATCACTCCGGCCTCG
This sequence comes from Paracoccus sp. TRP, assembly GCF_000185925.1. NCBI lineage: Bacteria > Pseudomonadati > Pseudomonadota > Alphaproteobacteria > Rhodobacterales > Paracoccaceae > Paracoccus > Paracoccus sp. TRP. The sequence continues at coordinate 104,665 of NZ_AEPN01000005.1, forward strand.
CGCAGCTTGCGAATCCGGTTCCAGACCGGGGTCTTGGACGCCCCCACACGGGCCGCAATATCGTCCAGCGACAGGGTCGCGTCCTCTTGCAGCAGGGACAGGATTTTGCGGTCAGTGTCGTCCAGCCGGATGGGTGTTTGTCGCTCGTCGCTCATTGTGAAATTGCGTCCTGACTATTTGCGCCATTACGGGACATGTTTCTTATTTTTCTGGCCCACTCGTCAATATGGGGGATTTTTTTCTATATAGACAGGACAGGAAACGAAAGGCAAAGGGCCATGTCCAAAGGCTTTACCCCATCCCCCGCGACCCCCGCCGTCATTACCGCCAATGATCTGCGTCAGGGCCATTGCGTGTGGATGCGCGACGGGGGCTGGACCGCTGACCCGCGTGAGGCCGATCTGTTCGAGGATGAGGCCATCGCCGATCTGGCGCTGCTCGACGCTTTGTCGCAGGGCAATATCGTCGTCGGCCCCTACCTGGCCGAGGCCCGCCGCGGTCCCGATGGCCGCCCCGAGCCCACGCATTTCCGCGAAGCGTTCCGCCGCCGCGGTCCGTCCAATTATTTCCACGGCAAGCAAGCCGAGTTCGCCCAGTCCGAAGTCGAGGCCAGCAATGTTTGACGCGCGTCCCCAGCACAACGAATACCTGCGCCACCGCGCCCAGCAATTCCGCCAGCAGGTCGAGCGGCGCTTGAACGGCAGCCTGACCGAGGATGAGTTTCGCCCTCTGCGGCTGATGAATGGTGTCTACCTGCAGCTGCATGCCTATATGCTGCGGGTGGCCATTCCCTATGGCACGATCAGCCCCGACCAGATGCGCACGCTGGCGCTGCTGGCCAAGAAATGGGACAAGGGTTACGGTCACTGGACCACCCGCCAGAATATCCAGTTCAACTGGCCGAAGCTGGTTGATATCCCGGATATGCTGGACGCTTTGGCCGATGTCGGGCTGCATGCCATCCAGACCTCGGGCAACACGATCCGAAATGTGACGACTGATGCCTTTGCCGGCGCGGCTGCTGACGAGGTTGCCGATCCGCGCCCTTATGCCGAGTTGCTGCGGCAATGGTCCACCGACCATGGCGAATTCCAGTTCCTGCCGCGCAAGTTCAAGATCGCCGTCTCGGGCGGCAAGAGGGACCGCGCGGTCATCGCCGCCCATGACATCGGCCTGCGCCTTAAGCGTAACGAGCAGGGTGAACTGGGCTATCAGGTCTGGATCGGCGGCGGGCTGGGCCGTACGCCCTTGCTGGGGCAGGTGGTGCGTGAGTTCCTGCCCGAAGGCGATCTGCTGCCCTATGTCGAGGCGATCATCGCGACCTACAACCTCTCGGGCCGGCGCGACAACAAATACAAGGCGCGCATCAAGATCACCGTGGCCGAGCGCGGCCTTGACGTGATGCGCGAAGAGATCGAGGCCGAGTTTGAGCGTCGCCGCAAGGTCTTTACCGGCGTCGATCAGGACCTGCTGGCCGCGCTGAAAAGCCTTTACGCCCCACCAGCCTTCCGTAACGAGCCCGAAGGTGATTACGAACAGCACCGCGCGGCAAATCCGGCCTTCCGCAGCTGGACCGACACCAACCTGTCGGCCCATAAGGTCGATGGCTATGCCAGCGTCACCGTCACCTTTAAGGCACCGGGCGCGACGCCGGGCGATGCTTCGGCTGAACAGATGCGCCTGCTGGCCGATCTGGCCGAGCGTTACGGCCATCACGATCTGCGCATCAGCCATGAACAGAACGTGGTCCTGCCGCATGTTCACAAATCGGACCTGTTCGCGGTCTATCAAGAGCTGAAGGCAGCCGGTCTGGCCACCGCCAATGCCGGGCTGATCAGTGATATCGTTGCCTGCCCGGGCATGGATTACTGCACGCTGGCGACTGCCCGCTCGATTCCGATCGCACAGGACATCGCCGAGCATTTCCGCGCCCGTGGTCTTGAAGAAGAGATCGGCCAGTTCAACATCCGCATCTCGGGTTGCATCAACGCCTGCGGCCATCATCACCTGGGCCATATCGGTATTCTGGGCCTCGATCGTGCCGGGGTCGAGAACTATCAGATCACGCTGGGTGGTGACGGTTATGACATTCCGGCCATTGGCCAGCGCGCCGGCGCTGGCTTCCCGGCCGAAGAGGTGGTGCCGGCCATCGACCGCGTCATCAACGCCTATCTGGACCTGCGCGAATCGCCTGAAGAGCGCTTTATTGACACCTATCGCCGTGTAGGGGTGGCTCCGTTCAAGGCGGCGCTGTATCCGGCCGATGCTTGATCAGACGCTGGATGCCCGCGCCGCGCGGCTGAACGACCGCTATCGTCACCATGCCGCGACCGAGGTGTTGCGGCGTGCCCTGCGCGACCCCGATCTGGGCGAGACGGCGCTGGTTTCCAGCTTCGGTTCGGAATCGGTGGTGCTGCTGCATATGGTCTCGGTGGTGGCGCCGGGGACTCCGGTGTTGTTCATCGACACGATTATGCTGTTCCAGGAGACGCTGGATTATCAGCTTGAGGTCACCGAAAAGCTGAAGCTGACCGATGTGCGGGTGGTCCGCGCGACCGAGCGTGAGGTGGCGTTGAACGACCCCGACGGCACGCTGCACCAGTTCAACGCTGATGCTTGCTGCGATCTGCGCAAGACCGTACCGCTTGAACGTGAGCTGTCCAGGTTCGACGCCTGGATCACGGGACGCAAACGCTTTCAGGGCGGTGCCCGCAAAGAGCTTGAGTTCTTTGAGGCCGAGCCTCCGGCGCGGCTGCGCATCAACCCTCTGGCGCATTGGCGGCCGCAGGACGTTCAGGACTACATGGCCGAAAACAACCTGCCGCGTCATCCTCTGGTCGCCAAGGGTTACGCCTCGATCGGCTGCGCACCCTGCACCTCGCCCGTCAGACCAGGCGAAGACCCGCGCGCAGGGCGCTGGCGGGGCAGCGCCAAGACCGAATGCGGCATCCATTTCATCGGCGGGCGCATGGTCCGCACAGGAGCAAAGGCATGAGCGAATTCTTTCTGGTCCGCGATGACGGTTTCCACCCCCATGACGGGGCCGAGCCGGTTGTCCTGGCGCCGGATACCGATCCGGACAGCCTTGACGGCTATCTTGGTCATGAGCTGATCGCCATCGACTTTCCGGCCATGACCGACGGACGCGGCTTTTCGCTGGCCCGCATTCTGCGCGAAAAGGGCTATCAGGGCCGGCTGCGCGCGGTTGGCGGGCTGATTGCCGATCAATATGCCATGGCGCGTCGCGTGGGCTTTGACGAGGTGCAGATCCCGGCTGCGCTGGCCGAGCGCCAGCCGCAAGAGCAGTGGCTGTATCGTGCCGATTGGCAGGTCTGGGACCATCGGTCGCGGCTTGCTGGCTGAACCCGGGGTTTCACCCCGCCCCCTCATGCATTAGATAAACCGGGACCCCGATATGACGTTGGATCTTTCCGTGGATATTGCCGCCAAACCCGCCAAGACCCTGCCCGATGCCCAGACCGTGACCTCGGTCCGGCACTGGACGGATCGCCTGTTCTCGTTCCGGGTGACGCGACCGGCGTCCCTGCGCTTTCGTTCGGGCGAGTTCGTGATGATCGGCCTGCCCGATGACAATGGCAAGCCGATCCTGCGCGCCTATTCCATTGCCTCTCCGGCATGGGATGATGAGCTTGAGTTCTACTCGATCAAGGTGCCGGACGGGCCGCTGACCTCGCGGCTGCAGAACATTCAGCCGGGCGACCAGATCATCCTGCGTCCCAAGCCCGTCGGCACGCTGGTTCTGGACGCGCTTCTGCCCGGCAAGCGGCTGTGGTTCCTGGCGACCGGCACAGGCATTGCGCCCTTTGCCTCGCTGATGCGCGACCCCGAAACCTATGAGCGGTACGAGCAGGTGATCATGATGCACACCTGCCGCACCGCGGATGAGCTGACCTATGGTCGCGAGCTGGTCGAGAACCTGCGCCACGACCCGCTTTTGGGTGAGCTTTACGGTGAAGAGTTCTTTAACCGGCTGCTTTATTACCCGACGACCACGCGGGAAGAGTCGCCCTTTATGGGCCGGATTACCGATAACCTGACATCGGGCAAGGTCTTTGCCGACCTGAACCTGCCGCCGATGGATGCAGCGAATGACCGCGCCATGATCTGCGGCAGCCTTGCCTTTAACACCGACGTCAAAGCGGTGCTTGAGGGCTTTGGCCTGCGCGAAGGCGCCAACAGCGAACCGCGCGAATTTGTGGTCGAAAAGGCCTTCGTGGGCGACGGGATCTGATTTGGCACAGCCCGAAACCCTGAATTTTCAGGGATATTCGGGCGGGACGGCAGGCCGGCGTTGACAGTTCGTCGGCTGCCCCCCATGTTCCGGCGCCGAATCAAGCGAAGGAATCTTCATGCCTGTCGTCGTCGTTGAATCTCCGGCCAAGGCCAAAACGATCAACAAATATCTGGGCGACGACTATACCGTTCTGGCCTCGTTCGGTCATGTGCGCGACCTGCCGCCCAAGGATGGCAGCGTCGATCCCGAGGCGGATTTCGCCATGAAATGGGAGGTCGCGGCCGAATCGAGAAAGCACGTCAAGGCGATCAAGGACGCGCTGGCTTCGGACCCGACCCTGATCCTTGCCACCGACCCTGACCGCGAAGGCGAGGCGATTTCCTGGCACCTGCTTGAAACCCTTGCCCCGGCGCTGAAGAAAGGGGCCGAGGTCAGCCGTGTCACCTTTAACGCGATCACCAAATCCGCAGTGACCGAGGCCATGGCGAACCCCCGCCAGATCGACCAGCCGCTGGTCGATGCCTATCTGGCGCGGCGGGCGCTGGATTACCTTGTCGGTTTCAACCTGTCTCCGGTCCTGTGGCGCAAGCTGCCGGGTGCGAAATCGGCAGGCCGGGTGCAATCGGTCGCCCTGCGCATCATCGTTGACCGCGAGATGGAGATCGAGGCCTTCAAGGCCCGGGAATACTGGACCGTCCACGCCCGGCTTGCGACGCCGCGTGGCGATGAATTCGATGCCAACCTGACAGTTTTTGGCGGCAGGAAGCTTGAGCGTTTCGACCTGGCGACCGAAGAGCAGGCGAAATTGGCTGTCACTGCCATCACCTCGCGCGATCTCAAGGTGCTCAGCGTTGCGGCCAAGCCTGCCAGCCGCAATCCGTGGCCGCCCTTCATGACCTCGACCCTGCAGCAAGAGGCCAGCCGCAAGCTGGGTCTTGGCGCGCGGGCTTGCATGTCCGCGGCGCAGCGCCTCTATGAGGCGGGCTATATCACCTATATGCGAACCGACGGCATCGACATGGCGCCCGAGGCGGTGATGGCGGCGCGCGATGCGATCAGGGCGCGGTTCGGCGCCGAGTACCTGCCGAAATCGCCGCGCATGTACAAGAACAAGGCCAAGAACGCGCAAGAGGCGCATGAATGTATCCGTCCGACCGACATGATGCTGTCGCCGGACCGGTTGCCGGTTTCGGACAAGGATCAAAAGGCGCTTTACGACCTGATCTGGAAGCGGACGCTGGCCAGCCAGATGGAATCGGCGCGGATGGAGCGTACCACGGTCGAGATCGGCTCGGCCGATGGACAGGTCGGTCTGCGGGCCACTGGTCAGGTGATGCTGTTTGACGGCTTTCTCAAGATCTATGATCAGGGCCGCGACGACGAAGAGGATGAGGACGGCCGCCGCCTGCCGCTGATCCACGAGGGCGAGACCCCCGAAAAGCGTTCGGTCACGTCCGAACAGCATTTCACCCAGCCCCCGCCGCGCTATACCGAGGCAACGCTGGTCAAACGCATGGAAGAGCTGGGGATCGGCCGGCCTTCGACCTATGCCTCGATCATCGGCACGATCCAGGAACGCGACTATGTCCGCAAGGAACAGAACCGCCTGATCCCCGAGGATAAGGGCCGCCTGGTCACGATCTTTTTGCAAAAATACTTTCCGCGCTATGTCAGCTATGACTTCACCGCCAATCTGGAAGGTGAGCTGGACGATATCTCGTCGGGCGAGCGGGCCTATCGTGAAGTGCTGCGCCGCTTTTGGCGCGATTTCACCGCGGCGCTGGAAAGCACGGCGGATCTGCGTATCGGCGAAGTGCTTGAGGCGATTGACGACGCGCTGGCCCCGCATCTTTACCCGCCGCGTCCCGATGGTTCGGACCCCCGCGAATGCCCGCTGTGCCACAAGGGGCGGCTGCATCTGAAAACCGCGCGTTCAGGTGGGGCGTTCATCGGGTGTTCAAACTATCCCGAATGCCGCTTTACCCGGCCGATCAGCTCGCCCGAGGGCGAGGTCATGGGCGACACCGTCCTGGGCGTCGACAATGGTGATGAGATCAGTCTGAAGAACGGCCGATTTGGCCCCTATGTCCAGCGCGGCGAGGCGACGGCCGAGAATCCCAAGCCGCCGCGCGCCTCGATCCCCAAGGGTTGGGATACCGGGTCGGTCGATCTTGAGCGGGCGCTGGCGCTGCTGGCCCTGCCGCGCGAAATCGGCCCCCACCCCGAGGACGGCGTGCTGGTCGAGGCCGGGATCGGCCGCTATGGCCCCTATGTCAAACATGGCGCGACCTATGCCAACCTGCCCGATGTGGACGAGGTGTTTACCATCGGCATGAATCGCGCGGTCGAGGTCCTGGCCTCGAAACGGGGTCGTGGCCGGGCGGCGCCCGCTGCACCTTTGGCCGAACTGGGCGAGCATCCCCAGGGCGGGCCGGTGCAGGTGCTTGATGGGCGTTATGGGCCCTATGTCAAATGGGGCAAGGTCAACGCCACGCTGCCCAGGGATCTTGCCCCCGGCGATGTCACGCTTGAGCGCGCGCTTGAGCTGATTTCGGAGAAAGCGGCGAAATCGGGCAAGAAGCCGGCCAGGAAAGCTGCGGCGAAAAAGCCGGCAGCCGTCAAAAAGCCTGCTGCCAAGAAGACGGCCTCAAAGGCGAAAAAAGCCGAGTAACGGCGTTCCCCCGGTGGTGGGGGCGCTGACCGGGACCGGATGCGGCGATCCTTTGCCGCATCGCAGGCTTGCGGCATATCGCTTTTGACCTTCGCCATTCTGCTGCTAGGCTCGCCCCTGCGCGGGTCAAGCAGAGGGCGTGATGAACAAACGAATTTTCAAAACGGGCAGCATTGCAGCATTCGCCTTGGCAGTCGGCATCAGCCAGCCTGTCATGGCGCAAGAGTCGGCGTTCTTTGATCCGATGGATCGCATCCATCCGGTCTGGGCTGAAAATGGCATGGTATCGGCCCAGGAGCGGCTGGCGGCCGAGATCGGCCGTGATATTCTGGCCAAGGGCGGCAATGCGGTCGACGCCGGTGTGGCGGTGGCCTTTGCGCTGGCGGTGACGCTGCCACGGGCAGGCAACATCGGCGGCGGTGGTTTTATGCTGATCCATGACGCCAAGACCGGCCAGACCCACGCCATCGACTATCGTGAGATGGCGCCGCAGGGTGCCTCGCGCGATATGTTCCTGAATGCGGCGGGTGATGCCGACAGCGACAGGTCGCTTTACAGCGGCGCGGCATCAGGGGTGCCGGGGACGGTCGCGGGGATGAAACTCGCGCTTGAGAACTATGGCAGTATGGAATGGGCCGAGGTCATCGCCCCGGCGATCCGGCTGGCCGAAGAGGGGATCTCCGTCACGCCCGAGCTTGCCGACAGTATCGAGGCCGAGCGTGAGCATCTGGAGAAATTCCCCTCGACCGCCGCGGTCTTTTTCAAAGAGGGCGGGGAAGCCTATCGCCCCGGCGACCAGCTGGTGCAGGCCGATCTGGCCAAAACGCTGAAAAAGATCGCTGCCGGAGGGCCGGACGGTTTCTACAAGGGCGAGGTGGCCGAGGCTATCGCCAAGGCCGTGCAAGAGGCGGGGGGCGTGATCACGCCCGAAGATATGGCCGCCTATAAGCCCATCCTGCGCGAACCCGTGCGCGGAACCTACCGCGGCTATGAGGTGGTCTCGATGCCGCCGCCGTCTTCGGGTGGGGTACACCTGATCCAGATCCTGAACGCGCTTGAGGGCTATCCGATCGGGGCGCTGGGGCAGAACTCGGGTGCGACGATTCATCTGATGGCCGAGGCGATGAAGCTCGCCTATGCCGACCGCTCGGAATATCTGGGCGACCCGGATTTTGTCGATGTGCCGGTAGAGGCACTGACCAGCAAGGATTACGCGGCCGAGATGCGCCGCAAGATCAGTGCTGATTTCGCCACGCCCTCGGTGATGATCAAACCGGCCGGTTTGGCCCCCTATGAATCCGACCAGACCACGCATTTCTCGGTGGTGGACAAGGACGGCAATGCGGTCTCGAACACCTATACCATCAACCTGAATTATGGTTCGGGGCTGGTGGCGGCGGGCACCGGCGTTCTGATGAACAATGAGATGGACGATTTTTCGGCCAAGCCTGGGGTGCCGAATGCCTTTGGCCTTGTCGGGGGCGACGCCAATGCCATCGCGCCGGGCAAGCGGCCGCTGTCGTCCATGACGCCGACCATGGTGCTTAAGGATGGCAAGGTCTGGCTGGTCACCGGCTCGCCCGGCGGGGCACGGATCATCACCACGGTTCTGCAGGTGATCATGAACATGATCGACCACGGCATGAACGTGGCCGAGGCCTCGACCGCGCCGCGCGTCCATCACCAATGGCTGCCTGATGAACTGCGGGTCGAAGAGGGGATCAGCATTGACACCGTCCGCGTCCTGCAGGCCAAGGGTCATGCCGTGGCGCTGAAAGAGGCGATGGGTTCGACCCAGTCGATCATGCGCGACCCCGAGACGGGTTCGGTCTATGGCGCCTCGGACCCGCGCCGGCCGGATGCGGCGACGGTGGGTTACTGAGCCAGATAATCGCGCAGGGCGACGGCGTTGTTATGTTCGCCGTCCCTTGCACCATAAAGCAGCGTCACCGGCCCTGCGTCGATCAGGTCGCGCAATTGCTGCAAGGGGCCGGGGTTCGCATCAAGTTCGGCGGCGTAGCGGCGGCGGAACTCGTCCCACTTTGCCGGGTCATGGCCGAACCAGCGGCAAAGTCCGGCCGAGGGCGCGATTTCTTTCAGCCACAGATCCGCAGCCAGAGCCTCGCGCCGGATACCACGCGGCCAAAAGCGATCGACAAGCACGCGTCTGCCCTCATGTGGCTCGGGTTTGTCATAGGCGCGACGCAAAATGATTTCGTTCATGGCGCACCTCTTTACAGCGTAGCCGGTTATGGTTTGGCAGGTTTTCGCTGCGTTGACTAGCTGTGCGAAACTGGCCAAAACGGCCCCGGTCAGCGTGGGAAAGGAGCATGAGCATGATCATCTCTGGTGCAATGAGAGGCATCGCCAACCGCGCAACCTGCGACACGACAAGGGCGGGCATCGCCTGCTGAAGGCACCCGGCGCCAAGGTATTCACCGGTCAAGGAAAGGCGACATCATGCTCGATGCCGAAGGGATCGCAGCGCTCTTCACGCGCGAGGGGCAATATCTCTGCGCGCGCTGGGGACGGCCGGTTGCGCCGGTGATCTTTGGCCTGACCGATGAAAGTCTGGCGGTCTTTCGTGACGCCACCCGGGCCGTTCTGGCCCATGCCCGCCACCCGATTGCCGATACCGATCCCGAGATGGGCGCGAACATGCTGACCTTTTTCGTGCGCGACTGGGATGAGTTGCAGGGTGTACCCGATCTGGACCGGCTTACCGGCCAAAGCGGGCTGCCCGAGCGGTTAAAGGCCAGCGCCGCTGATCAATACCGGCTGTTCCGCTTTGATGCCGACGGGGCGATCCGGGCCTGTATGGCCTTTGTCAATATGGGCGGCGCGCTGGCTGACGCCCATCCGGGCCAACTGGCCGAGACGCTGGCGGTGCGCGCGATGCTGTCCTTTACCCGCGATGTGGTACCGACGCCGGAACTCGCCAGCCTGATCCGCGCGGCCTATGACCCGGTCATGCCCGCCGTGGCGACCGATCCATCACATGCGCTGCGGCTGGCGGCGCGAATGGATCGTGAAGGCTAGAGGGGGCTGTCTGCCAGATAAGGCGACAGTTTTTCGATCAGGGCTGCTGGTATCCGTGCCGCGCGCATCTGGGCGTTGATATGGGCCAGCTCAATCTCGATCTGCACCAGCATTTCCTTATCGCGGTAGAATGCGTGGCGAATGCGCAGGCTCGCGCCCCGGATGGCGATGACCGAGGATTCGCAGCGGATCAGATCGTCAAGCCGCGCCGGCCGCTGCCATGAGATCGAGGCGTTGCGCGCGACGAACTGCCCGCCCTCGGCGCTGACCAGCGGATAGCCGACATGGCGCAGCAGCTCCGAGCGGCTGCGCTCGGCGAACTCCATGTATTTTGAATGATAGACGATCCCGCCCGCGTCGGTTTCAGCGTAATAGACCCGGTAGGTCTGGACAAAGACGTTTTCGGCCTGCACGGGGGATGTAGACGGCATGTTCCGGGTTTCCTTGTTCTTTGGGGACAGGGCCCAAGGACATGAAATCAGCGTCCGCAGGTGCGGGGCGGCTCATGCCCTGCTAGCCAGATTGCCCCTTTGGGTCAATGCGGGCGCCCCCTTGGACCGATGTGGCGGGATCGCCGCGGATGGCTGTTCTCGCGGTCAATTGACGCAGATTTGACGCAAGCCGGCTTTGCCCCGTTCGGCGGTTCTGTTAACTGCCCATGCAGAAGCCGCACGTCAGCGGCCCAAGGACAGGCCGAATTCCATGGAACAACTCGCCGGAGCCGGACAGCCGGTCGATTTCTCGCTTATCGCGCTTTTCGCACGCGCCTCGCTGACCGTTCAGATCGTCATGGTGATCCTGATCCTCGCCTCGTTCTGGGGCTGGGCGATCATCATTCAGAAGTTCATCACCTTCAACGCCGCCCGGCGCGAGGCGGATCGCTTTGACCGCGCCTTCTGGTCGGGTCAGCCGCTGGATGATCTTTACGACCGGATTGGCGAAAATCCCTCGGGTCCTGCCGAACGCATCTTTTCCTCGGGCATGGCCGAATGGCGCCGCAGTTTGCGCGACGACGGCAATCTGATCGCCGGTGTAACCGCGCGTATCGACCGGGCCATGAATGTCGCCATCAACCGCGAAAATGATCGCCTGACCCGTGGCCTGCCCTTCCTTGCCACGGTCGGTTCGACCGCGCCCTTCATCGGGCTGTTCGGCACCGTCTGGGGCATCAAGACCGCGTTTGAAGAAATTGCTATCTCGCAAAACACGTCGCTTGCCGTGGTTGCGCCGGGCATTGCCGAGGCGCTGGTTGCGACCGCGCTGGGTCTGCTTGCGGCTATTCCGGCGGTGATCTTCTACAACAAGCTCAGCTCGGATGCCGACCGTATCACCGGTGGCTATGAGTCCTTCGCCGACGAATTCTCGACCATACTTTCACGCCAGCTGGACGACGAATAAGATGGGTGCCGGGGTCGTCAAACGCAGCCGCAACGGCAGGGGCAGGGCGCGCGGGCGCAGCCAGCCGATGGCTGAAATCAACGTCACGCCCTTTGTGGACGTGATGCTGGTGCTGCTGATCATCTTTATGGTGGCGGCACCGCTCCTGACCGTGGGCGTGCCCCTGGAGCTGCCCAAGACCGCCGCCCAGGCCGTGCCGGCCGAGCCGGAGGAACCGCTGAGCGTCTCGGTCACGCCCGAGGGGCCGATCCTTGTCATGACCACCGAAGTCCCCGAGGATGAACTGGTCAGCCGTCTGCGCGCTGTCGCCACCGAACGGCAGAGCGACAAGATCTATCTGCGCGCCGACGGCTCGATCCCCTATGCGCGGGTGATGGAGGTGATGGGCGCGCTGAACGCGGCGGGCTTTAACAACATCGTTCTGGTGACCGATGCCGGCGGGCCGCGTATGGATGCGGGTGGGGAAGGCTAGGACGATGGACCGCGCTGAACGCATCGGCTTCTGGGTCTCGGGCGTCGCCCATGCCGGACTGCTGGGCGCGGCGCTGGTGGGCGGCGCGCTGTTCCGGCCCCAGCCGCTGGAGGCCGTGCGCATGGCCGAGGTCGCAACCATGACCGAGGCCGAATTTCAGTCCCTTGCCGCCGCAGCCGCCGGGCGCGGGCCGGTGTCGGACGAGGCTGCGACTACGCCCGCGCAACCGCGCCCGCCCGCCGATGAGAACCGGCTGGGCGAGATCGAGGCGACGAGTCCGCCTGATCCCGATGCGACGGCGGCTGAGCTGTCGCGCCCCTCGGACCGGCCCGAGGCGCGTCCGGACCTGTCAGATTTCGAAAACGCCAGCCGCCCGGTCGAGGTGGCGACCGACACGCCGCGTCCGACCGAGCCTGACAATGCCGTCGAGCTTGCGGCGCTACCGCAAAGTCAGGATCGGCCCGACCCGGCCCGCAACCCGGCACAGCCGCAATCTCCGGCCCCGATTCCGCAGCGTTCGGCGCTGGCTCCGGTTGACTCGGTGCGCCCGCGTGGCCGTCCCGAGGGGCTGGCCGAGGCCGTTCAGGCCCGCCGCGCCGCTGCCGAGGCTGCCCGTGAGCGTGAGCAGCTTTTGGCCCGCGAAGAGGCCGAGGCTGCTGCTGAACGTGCCGCCGCGGCCAAGACTGAGGAAGCCGCCGCCAAACGCGCCGCCGATGAGCGCGCCAAGGAAGAGCGGCGCGAGACGGAACGTAAGCAGGCCGAAGCAGAAGCCGCCCGTAAGGCCGAAGCTGCCGCCGAGCGCGCGCGCCGTCTGGCAGCAGCCGAAGCGGCCGAGAAAGCCGAGGCTGACAAGGCGGCTGCCGAAAAACGCGCCGCTGAGCGTAAGGCAGAGGCCGAGCGCCGCGCAAAAGCCGAAAAGGCCGCCGCCGAGAAAGCTGCCGCCGAGAAAGCTGCTGCTGAAAAAGCAGAGGCAGAGCGCAAGGCCGCTGAGGCCAGGGCCCGCAAGGAGGCTGAGGAAAAGGCGGCCGCTAAGAAAGCTGCCGAGAAGGCCGCAGCCGAAGCCAGGGCCCGGGAAAAGGCCGAGGCCGAGCGCAAGGCAGCCGAAGCTGCCAAACAGGCCGCGCTGGCCGAGGCGATGAAGGATCAGGGCTCGGCCGGTTCGGGTGGTGGCGGGGCTGCCGCGAGCGGTCCTCCGCTGAGCCAGGGCGAAAAGGATGGCTTCCGCGTCGCGGTCGAGGCTTGCTGGAACCGCGGCTCTCTTTCGACCGAGGCCAGCCGTACCACGGTTTCGGTTCGCTTCTCGATGGCCCCGGATGGCACGGTCGAAAAGGGTTCGTTACGCATGATCGGCCATGATGGCGGATCGGACGCGGCGGCGAAACAGGCTTATGAGGCCGCGCGCCGGGCGATCCTGATGTGCGAGCGTGGCGGCTACAATCTGCCGCCCGAGAAATACAACCGCTGGAAGGATGTCATCATCGACTTCAATGCCAGCGGCGGCGCGCGGGTAAAGTGACATGGTATCTCGCCGCGCGACACTTTATCCTGCAACCAAGACCTCCAGAGGGCGATTCATGTTGCGAAAACTTTTTCTGACTTCTGTCATGGCCCTTGCGGGGCTGGGGCTTGCTGCGCCGGTGTTTGCGCAGGACGGGCCGTTGCGAATCGAGATCACCGATGGCGTGATCGAGCCGATGCCCTTTGCTATCGCCCAGTTCCATGATGAGGGCGGGGCAGGCGAATACCTGCAACAGGTGCAAAGCCTGATCGCCGCCGACCTGACCGGGACGGGCCTTTTCCGCGAAATCCCCGCCAGCGCCCATATCGCGCGGCCTGAAAGCTTTGACGCACCGGTTTCCTACGAGGACTGGAAAGCGATCAACGCGCAGGCGCTGATCACTGGCGCCGTGCGGGTCGAAGGTGGCAAGGTCATCGTCAAGTTTCGCCTGTTTGACGTTTTTGCCGGTCAGCCTTTGGGCGATGGCATGCAGTTCGACGCGGCCACGGGCAACTGGCGCCGCGCTGCGCATAAGGCCGCCGATCAGGTCTATTCGCGCCTGACGGGCGAGGGGCCTTATTTCGACAGCCGTGTGGCCTTTGTGCAGGAAAGCGGTCCCAAGGATGCGCGCCGCAAGCGTATCGGCATCATGGATTATGACGGCGCCAATGTGAAATGGCTGACCGACGATTCAACTCTGGTGCTGAAGCCGCGTTTCTCGCCTGACGGGTCGCGGCTGCTTTACACCAGCTATGCCACGGGGTTCCCGCAGGCGATGGTCATGGATGTGAACACGCTGGCCACCCGCTCGCTGGGCTCGGCCCAGCAGGGCACGATGAGCTTTTCACCGCGCTTTTCGCCCGACGGGCGCTGGATCGTCTATTCGCTGGAAAAGAACGGCAATACCGATATCTATCAGATGGATGCCGCGACCGGTGCGCAGCGGGCGCTGACGAATGCCCCGTCGATCGAAACTTCGCCCAGCTACAGCCCCGATGGCCGCCAGATCGTGTTTGAAAGCGACCGTTCGGGTACGCCGCAGCTTTACATCATGGGTGCGAATGGCGGAGAGCCCAAGCGGATCAGCTTTGGCGAGGGGCGCTATGGGACCCCGGTCTGGTCGCCGCGCGGTGACATGATCGCCTTTACCCGGCAGGTCAGCGGCAAATTCCACATCGGGGTCATGCGCACCGATGGTTCAGAAGAGAAAATGCTGACGGAATCGTTTCTTGACGAGGGGCCGACTTGGGCCCCCAATGGGCGCGTGGTGATGTTCACGCGGGTGACACCGGGCGGCGACGGCGAGCCGCGCTTGCATTCGGTGGATATCACAGGGCGCAATATGCGTCCGGTCAAGATCAACGGTGCGGCCTCGGACCCCGATTGGGGACCGTTGCTGCCCTGAGGCGCGTGAAATGGACAGAGTTATGAAAACTTTCATTAAAATTGCCGCAGTCGGCGCCGTTTTCGCGCTGGCGGCCTGCGCCCGGCCTATGCCGGATGCGCAGGTTCAGGATCCCTATGCCGGGGCAGGCGGTGCTGGCGGCGTCGGGTCAACGGCGCTGCCGGGCACGGCTGAATATTTCAAGACCGCCGTTGGGGACACGGTTCTTTTCGCCGTTGACCAGTCGACGCTTTCGCCCGAGGGCCGGGTTATTCTGGCCAATCAGGCTGGCTGGCTGAACCAGAACCAGGGTTTCTCGGCGGTGATCGAGGGGCATGCGGACGAACAGGGCACCCGCGAATACAACCTTGCCCTGGGCGCGCGCCGGGCCAACTCGGTTCAGGAGTACCTGATTTCTCAGGGCGTGCCGCCGGGCCGTCTGCGCACGGTCAGCTATGGCAAGGAACGTCCGCTGGCGATCTGTTCGACTGAGGAATGCTATTCCAAAAACCGTCGGGCTGTGACTGTGGTCAGCCCCGGGGCAGGTATGTGATGACCGTCCGGGGCCTCAGGGGATTGATGCTTGCAGCCGGGCTTGCGCTGGCTGCGCTGCCGGCGATGGGGCAGGATGCGGGCACCCTGGCCGACATCCGGGCCGAGCTGAACCAGCTGTCGGCTGATCTGCAGTCGCTGCGGGCGCAGCTGGTTGCCTCGGGACCGGCCGGTTTCGCGGCGGCCGGAGGCGACAGCGCCATTGACCGCATGAACTCGATGGAAATGCGTCTGCAGCAGCTGACCGGCCAGACCGAGCAGTTGCAGAACCGCATCGACCGCATCGTCAGGGATGGTACCACCCGTATCGGCGATATCGAGTTTCGCTTGTGCGAGATGGAAGAGGGCTGCGATCTTGGCAGCCTGACCACGCCTCCGCTGGGCGAACAGGGCGGGACAGGTGCGCTGCCCTCCTCGGACCAGCAAGGTGCCTTGACGCAACCCAGGACCCCTGCGGCTGGGGTCGCCGTGACCGCGGCGGAAAAAGCCGATTTCGACCGGGCCCGGGAGGTGCTCGGTCAAGGTGACTTTCGTCGTGCTGCGGAGCTCTTTGCGGCCATCGCCGAAACCCATACTGGCGGTCCACTGACCGCCGAGGCGCTGTTCCTGCGAGGGGCGGCGCTTGACTCTGCCGGTGATCTTTCAGGCGCGGGGATCGCCTGGCTTGAAAGCTTTGCCGCCAATCCCAACGGACCACAGGCGCCCGATGCCCTTCTGGGCCTGTCCCGGGCCATGTCTGCCAAGGCCGGCCCGCAAGAGGGCTGCTATTACCTTCAGGAAATCCTTGCCCGTTTCCCTGATGCGCCACAGGCCACCGAGGCCGAAAAGCGCATCGCAAGCGCCGGCTGCGACGCCCCGGCCGAGGGCGAGCCCGGGGAGATGGACCCCGAGGCTGCAGCGGATCTTGTTGATGGCGGCTGAGCCCGCAACAGTCGAACCCCTTGTCCATACCGTGCTGGACCGCCTTGCCGGTGAACACCAGGCCATCGGCATCGCCCTGTCAGGAGGCGGAGACTCGATGGCCCTGATGCACCTTGCCCATGGCTGGGGGCGCAGACCACTGTTTGCCGCGACAGTCGATCACGGTTTACGCGCGGCCTCGGCTGATGAGGCACAGCAGGCCGGTCTGGCGGCAGCCTCACTTGGTATTTCCCACGAAACTCTGCACTGGACCTATGGCGGCGACGGCAATCTGATGGCGGCCGCGCGCGAAGGACGCCTGCGCCTGCTTTCCGACTGGGCGCGGCGGCGCGGGCTGTCAGCCGTACTTCTGGGCCACACGCTGAATGATCAGGCCGAGACGCTGTTGATGCGGCTTAATCGTGGAGCGGGGGTGGACGGGTTGTCAGCCATGGCCCCCGCGCGTGAGGCTATGGGCGTCACCTGGCTGCGCCCCTTGCTGGAGGTTTCGCGCGCCGATCTGCGGCAATGGTTACGTGGGCGCGGCATTTCCTGGGCTGATGACCCCTCGAACGAGAATGAGGATTATGAGCGTGTGCGTGTCCGCAAGGCCATTGCCGCGCTGGACCTGCCCATACGCCAGATCGCGCGTTCGGCGGCCAATCTTTCGATGGCGCGTGAGGCGCTGTGCGATTTTGCAGCGCGGTTGTCCGAGGGGGCATTCAGTCGCGCGGGGTCTCTGGCACTGCCATTGGATGCCTTTCGCGGTGCCCCGGTCGAGATCAGGCGGCGACTTCTTGTCGCAGGGCTGCGCTTTGTCAGTGGCGCGGCCTACCCCCCCCGGGGGGAGCCGGTGCTGCACGCGCTTGAGGCGCTGGCGGACGGTGCGCGTCTGACACTTGACGGGGTGATCCTGCAACCGCGCGATGGGTTTTTGCTGATGATCCGCGAACCCGCTGCTGCGCGGCGCAGCCCTCCGGTCGAGGGGGAGGGGGCGATTTGGGACCGCCGCTGGCAGATCAAAGGGCTAGAGCCGGGCCAGCAGGTCCGGGCGCTTGGCCACGAACCGCTGCCCGATCTGGAATGGCGCGCCTTGGGCCTGACCCGGGATGAGGCTGCAGCAACGCCGGGTATCTGGGCGGGCAGGAATCTGGCTGCTGCGCCAGCCCTGCAACCGGACATAAAGCTTACCGCGCAACCGCTGCGCGGGCTGGGCGAATTCCGCGCGTTGCTCTATACGCATTGAACCTGACGCCGGAATCCCTATTTTCAAGCGGAAGCCTGTTTACCCGCGGAGGACATGCCTTTGGGCAATGCGCGCAATATCGCCTTCTGGGTGGTTCTGTTTTTGATGATCCTGGCGCTGTTCAATCTGTTCAGCGACGGATCGGCTCAGATGAACAGCCGCCAGATCAGCTATTCCGATTTCATCCAGCGGGTGGAAAAGGACCAGGTCGCCGCCGTCACTATTGATGGCGAGAATGTCGGCATTACCGGCAAAGACGGCCAGCAATACTCGACCGTCCGTCCGCAGGGCGAAGAGCTGGCAAGCCGCCTGGTCGACCGTGGCGTCGATGTCCGGGTCGAGCGTCAGCAGCAATCCGGCTTCATGTCGCTTCTTGGCGTCTGGCTGCCCTTCATTCTGCTGATCGGCGTGTGGATCGTTTTCATGAACCGCATGCAGGGCGGCGGCAAAGGCGGGGCGATGGGCTTTGGCAAATCGCGCGCCAAGCTGCTGACCGAAAAGCACGGCCGCGTGACTTTTGACGATGTCGCCGGTATCGACGAAGCCAAAGAAGAGCTGGAAGAAATCGTCGAATTCCTGCGCAATCCACAGAAATTCAGCCGTCTGGGCGGCAAGATTCCAAAGGGTGCGCTGCTGGTCGGCCCTCCCGGCACCGGTAAGACGCTGCTTGCGCGTGCCATCGCGGGCGAGGCCGGCGTGCCCTTCTTTACCATCTCGGGCTCGGATTTCGTCGAAATGTTCGTCGGCGTCGGTGCGAGCCGCGTCCGCGACATGTTCGAGCAAGCCAAGAAATCCGCCCCCTGCATCGTCTTTATCGACGAGATCGACGCCGTCGGCCGCGCCCGTGGTGTCGGCATCGGTGGCGGCAACGACGAACGCGAGCAGACGCTGAACCAGCTGCTGGTCGAGATGGACGGCTTTGACGCTAATGAGGGCGTCATCATCATCGCGGCCACCAACCGCAAGGACGTGCTTGATCCTGCGCTGCTGCGTCCGGGCCGCTTCGACCGTCAGATCTATGTACCCAATCCCGATATCAAGGGCCGCGAAAAGATCCTTGCCGTCCATTCACGCAAGGTCCCCGTCGGCCCTGATGTGGACCTGCGCATCATCGCGCGTGGGACCCCGGGCTTTTCGGGCGCCGATCTGATGAACCTTGTGAACGAGGCTGCGCTGATGGCTGCCCGTATCGGTCGCCGCTTTGTCACCATGGAGGATTTCGAGAACGCCAAGGACAAGGTCATGCTGGGGGTTGAACGTCGCAGTATGGTGCTGACGCCCGAGCAAAAGGAAAAGACTGCCTATCACGAGGCCGGGCATGCCATCGTCGGGCTTAGCCTGCCGAAATGTGACCCGGTCTATAAGGCGACGATCATTCCGCGCGGCGGTGCCTTGGGCATGGTGGTTTCACTGCCGGAAATGGACCGGTTGAACTACCATAAGGACGAGGCCAAGGAAAAAATCGCCATGACGATGGCCGGCAAAGCAGCCGAGATCATCAAATATGGCGAAGAAGGCGTCTCGAATGGTCCGGCGGGCGACATCCAACAGGCCAGCCAGCTGGCCCGGGCCATGGTGATGCGCTGGGGCATGTCCGACAAGGTCGGCAACATCGACTATGCCGAGGCACATGAGGGCTATTCCGGCAATACCGGCGGCTTCTCGGTCTCGGCCGCGACCAAAGAGCTGATCGAGCAAGAGGTTCGCGACCTGATCGAGGAAGGCTACCAGACCGCATATCGCATCCTCACCGAGAAAAGCGAGGAATTCGAGCGTCTGGCCAAGGGCCTGCTGGAATATGAAACCCTGACGGGTGAGGATATCGGTCGCGTGATCCGGGGCGAGCCTCTGGGCGGTGACGATGATACGCCCGGCTCCTCGATCCCCTCGGTCAGCGCCATCCCGCGGGCCGGCGTGGCCACCCCGCCCTCGGATGCCGCGCCTCAACCCCAGGGCTGAGCCTGCGCGCTGATGAAATAGCCCCCGGTCACCAGGCCGGGGGCTTTTTGTTGTCTTCCAACGTGGTGACTGGCGGAAATTTGTCCTGTGCTGGGGGTCAGTCAGGGGCTGGCGGGGCTTGCACTGCCAGCCGGCGCAAGGCATGGGACAGACATGAACCGTCGCTACCCTGAACTGTCGCCGAACTCTGCCATGCCTGAACTGCGCGCGCGCATCGACGCGCTGGACGCGCAGCTGGTGGCGCTGCTTGCCGAACGTTCGGCGCTGATTGACGAGGCGGCACGGATCAAACTGCGCGAGAAACTGCCCGCCCGTATCGACAGTCGTGTCGAAGAGGTTGCTGCGAATGCCCGCCGCCTTGCCGGCAAGCATGGACTTGACCCCGATCTGGCTGAACGGCTGTGGCGGCTGATGATGGAGCATTTCATCGCGCAAGAGGATCGCGTCCTCTCCGCCCGCCCCGAGTGAAAGCCTCAGACGCTCCGACCGTCACTTACTGAACCGCACATGCAGCCTCTGGCCCGGCCCATGCATTCTTCCGTGATTAAATATCCATTCCGGAGGCCGCGATTGCGGATCTTGCGCATAGCGAGCCGGTCAGACCGGGATCATCGTGCCCTGCAACATGGCGACCTGTTTGCGTCCGCCCTCGGCTTCGGCCCAGACATCGGCGGCGACCACGGTGATACGACGGCCCGAGCGGACGACCCGCCCTTCGGCCACCAGCCTGTCCCCGATGGCGGGCGAGAGCAGGTTGATCTTCATCTCGACCGTCATCACCTCGGCACCCTCGGGCATCAGTGTCAGCGCCGCATATCCTGCTGCCGAATCGCCGATCGAAAACGCCAGTCCGGCATGACCCGCACCATGCTGCTGCAACACGGTCGGCAGGATTGGGGCGGTGATGACGACCTTGCCCCGCGCGACCCGGTCAATGCACGCGCCCAGCGTGTGCATCATGCTCTGGCGGTCGAAACTGCTGCGGATGCGGCTTTCCAGGTCACTCATCGAACAGGCTTTCCTGTGCACGTGGCGCATCAAGACCCAGATGCCGCCAGCCCAGTCGCGCCAACATGCGACCGCGTGGCGTGCGGCTGACCAGTCCCTGCTGCATCAGATAGGGCTCGATCACCTCCTCGATGGCGTCGCGGCTTTCCGACAAAGCGGCAGAGAGGGTTTCCACCCCGACAGGCCCGCCGCCGTAATGTTCAGCGATCAGCGTCAGATAACGCCGGTCGGCACCATCAAGGCCCAGATGATCCACCCCCAGCCGGGTCAGCGCCGAATCGGCGATCTGGCGCGTCAGTCGGCCGTCGCCCTCGACCAGAGCAAAGTCGATCACCCGGCGCAGCAGCCTGCCGGCGATACGCGGGGTGCCCCGGGCGCGGCGGGCGATCTCGCGCGTGCCGTCAGGCTCGCTCGGGATGCCCATCAGCCGCGCGCCCCGGCTGACGATCAGGTCGAGTTCTTCAATTGTATAGAATTGCAGCCGTGTCGGGATGCCGAAGCGATCACGCAGCGGCGTGGTCAGCAGGCCAAGACGCGTGGTCGCGCCGACAAGGGTAAAGGGTTGCAGCTCGATCCGCACCGTGCGGGCGGCGGGACCCTCGCCAATGACCAGATCCAGCTCGAAATCCTCCATCGCCGGATAAAGGACCTCTTCGACTGCCGGGTTCATGCGGTGGATCTCGTCGATGAACAGGACGTCGCGTGCTTCAAGATTGGTCAGAATTGCGGCCAGATCGCCCGCACGTGCCAGAACCGGTCCCGAGGTCATCTTGAAGTTCACGCCCAGCTCGCGCGCCATGATCTGCGCCAGCGTCGTCTTGCCAAGACCGGGTGGTCCATGAAACAGCGTGTGGTCCATGGCTTTGCCACGCATCCGCGCGCTTTCGATAAATACGCGCAGGTTGGCCCTTGCCTCGGCCTGACCGACGAAATCTTCCAGCCGCTGCGGGCGCAGGGCGCGGTCTTCGCCATCGCTTTCCAGCGGCTCGGGCCGCAGCAGGGGGTCGGGCTGGCTCATCTTGCGCCCCATGGGCCAGCGCCAGCGCCGGTCGTCATGGCCTGCAGGCGGGCGATGCGCTCTTCGGTCGGGGGATGGGTGGCAAACAGCCGGTCCATGCGCAGGGCGTGCAGCGGGTTGATGATAAACATGCTGGCCGAGGCCGGGTTCTGTTCGGCTGGCAGGTTCACCACCTGCGACGCTGCGCGCGAAATCCGCGCCAGCGCCGAGGCCAGGGCCAGGGGCTGGCCGCAGATTTCGGCCCCGATACGGTCAGCCTCATACTCCCGGGTGCGTGAGATCGCCATCTGCACCAGACCTGCCGCCAGAGGCGCAAAGATCATCGCCAGAATCGCAGCAAGCCCACCGCCGCGGTTTTCATCGCGGCCGCCAAACATCGACGAAAACATCAGCATATTGCCCAGCATGGCAATGGCCCCGGCCATGGTGGCGGTGACGGTCATGGTCAGCGTGTCGCGATGCTTGATATGCGCCAGCTCATGCGCGATCACCCCGGCCAGCTCGTCCCGGTTCAGCACGCGCATGATCCCTTGTGTTACCGCGACGGCGGCGTTTTCGGGGTTGCGGCCGGTGGCAAAGGCGTTCGGCTGTTCGGTTTCCAGAACATAAACCTTGGGCATCGGAAGATTGGCGCGCTGTGCCAGCGCCGCTACCATATCCACCAGCTCTGGCGCCTGTTCGCGGGTAACAAGATGCGCGCCCTGCTGGCGCAGCACCATCTTGTCGCTGTTCCACCACGCGAAAAGATTGCCTGCCCCGGCGAGGATCAGCGCGATCACTGCGCCGCCCTTACCGCCGATCAGCCCCCCCATGCCCATGACCAGCGCGGTCAGGGCGGCCATCAGGATGAAGGTGCGGATATTTCCGGTCATCGTCTCACTCCTTGGGCGCCAAAAGCCGCAGCGCCGCGCGGATCAACGCCGCCGTCTGGGCCTCGGGTTCCCGGGCGGCCGCCTCGGCCACCGCCGAAGCGGCCTCAGAGGGCGCATAGCCCAGATTGCCAAGCGCCGAGAGTGCATCCGCCGTTGTCTGCGCCGAAGAGGGCGCGGCGGGTTTTTTTGTGTTGGGGGCCGGGGCAGTAGGCGCGGCGGGCTCGGGCTCGGCCAGAACGCCGGGATCGACGGTCAGCGCACCGCCAAGTGCCATCACCGCCGGAGCCTTGTCCTTAAGCTCCATCGCCACCCGCTGGGCGAGTTTGGGCCCGACACCCGGAGCCTTGCGCAGCGCGGACCAGTCGCCAAGCGCCAGCGCCCGTGACAACCCTTCGGGTCCCAAAGTGCCAAGGATCGCCAGTGCCACCTTGGCCCCAACCCCCTGAACCGAGATCAGCAGCCGGTGCCATTCCTTTTCCAGCAGGGTGGTAAAGCCGAAAAGCTGCAACAGATCCTCGCGAACCAGCAGCTCTGTATATAGCGCGGTGGCCTGCCCTGCGGGGGGCAGGCTGGCGGCTGTGCGTTCGCTGACATGGACGATATAGCCCACGCCGCGCACGTCGATCAGAACATGGTCCTGAGCGCGATGCAGGATGATCCCCGCGATACGTCCGATCATGGCTTGACCCTCATGCGCTTGCCTTGATGCGCAGGGCGCGGCCCTGCTGGTGATGGGCATGGCAAATTGCCACTGCCAGCGCGTCAGCGGCGTCGGGGCCGGCGAATTCGACCCCCGGCAGCATAAAGCGGACCATATGCTGGATCTGCTCTTTGCCGGCATGGCCGACGCCGACGACGGTTTTCTTGACCGCGTTCGGGGCATATTCGCCGATCTCAAGCCCCGCCTCGGCCGGGGCGAGCAGGGCGATGCCGCGTGCCTGCCCCAGTTTCAGCGTGCCCACTGCGTCCTTGTTGACAAAGGTCTGCTCGACCGCGGCGCTGTCAGGGGCATGGCGGGCGATCACCGCGCAAAGCCCGCGATAAAGCGCGGCCAACCGCGGCCCCAGATCGCCCGCGTCGGAATGGACGATGCCGTTTTCCAGATGCCGCAGGCGCGGTCCGTCCACCGCGATCACGCCCCAGCCCATATTCCGCAGGCCGGGGTCTATGCCGATGATCTTCATGCCTGTTCCCTTTTTCCTCAGCGTTAGCACGAAAGGCGAACATCGCCTAGCGGCTTTCGTGAATTGCTTGACATCTCTGGCCCTCGCCGCGAACAGAGGGGCACGAAAAGGAACGAGGGACAATGTCGCCAGCACTGATCGCCGCGCTTCCGTTCATCGGGGCGCTATTGCCCGGTCTTCTGATCCGCTCGGGGCGCAATGTCGCGGCGATTTCTTGCGCGACGGCAAGTTTTATCGCGCTGCTTGGGCTTTGTCTGCATATCCCGGCCATCATGGCGGGTGAGGTGGTGACGGCGCGCCTTGAATGGCTGCCTTCGCTGGGGCTGAACGCGAATTTCCGTATTGATGGGCTTGGGCTTTTGTTCGGGATCCTGATCCTTGGGATCGGGCTGCTGATCATCGTCTATGCGCGCCATTACCTGTCGCGCGAAGATCCGGTCGGGGTGTTTTACACCTATCTGATGCTGTTTCAGGGCGCGATGCTTGGGATCGTGCTGTCGGATAATATCCTGCTGCTTTTGATCTTTTGGGAACTGACCTCGCTGTCTTCGTTCCTGTTGATCGGCTACTGGAAGCATCTGCCCGAGGGCAGGCAGGGCGCGCGCATGGCCCTGACCGTGACCGGCATGGGCGGGCTGGCGATGATTGCTGGTATGCTGATCCTTGGCCAGATCGCCGGCAGCTATGACATCGGTGATATCCTGCAAGCGCGCGAGGCGGTGCAGGCCAGCCCCTATTACCTTCCGGCACTGCTGCTGATTCTGCTGGGCGCCTTTACCAAATCGGCGCAGTTTCCGTTCCACTTCTGGCTGCCCCATGCGATGGCGGCGCCCACCCCGGTTTCGGCCTATCTGCATTCGGCCACCATGGTCAAAGCAGGGCTGTTCCTGATGGCGAGGCTGTGGCCGGTGCTGTCGGGCACGCCCGAGTGGTTCTATATCGTGGCGACCACCGGCCTTGTGACCATGGTGCTGGGCGCGTGGATCGCCATGTTCCGCGATGATCTGAAATCGCTGCTGGCTTTCTCGACCGTCTCGCATCTGGGGCTTATCACCATGCTTCTGGGCTTTGGCACCGAGGCGGCGGCGGTGGCGGCGGTCTTTCACATCATCAACCACGCCACATTCAAGGCGGCGCTGTTCATGACCGCCGGTATCGTCGATCACGAGGCCGGGACCCGCTCGATCGCGGGTCTGGGCGGGCTGCGGCGGCTGATGCCGGTGACTTTTGTGATCGGCACGGTTGCGGCGCTGTCCATGGCCGGCATCCCGCCGCTGAACGGCTTCCTGTCCAAAGAGATGATGCTTGAGCAGGCAGGCCATGCCGTCTGGCAGGGCCACCCCAGCCTGATCGCGGCGTTCGCGACGGCGGGCGCGCTGTTTTCGGTCTGCTATTCGCTGCGGTTTGTCTGGCAGGTGTTCTTTGGCGCGCCACGCAACGATTATCCTCATCACCCCCATGATCCGGGCTTTGGCCTGTGGTCAGCCCCGGCGGTGCTTGTGGTGCTTGTGGTGCTGATCGGGCTGTTCCCCGCCGTTATGGCTGGCTGGCTGGTCGATGCGGCTGCCAGTGCTGTCACCGGGACGGCCCAGCATCCGCATCTGGCGCTGTGGCATGGCGTGACCCCGGCGCTGATGATGTCGCTGACTGCGCTTGTCGGCGGGGTGCTGCTGCTGGTGCTGAACCGCAGGATGCTGGCCATCCGGGCGGCTATGGCCTGGCCTGATGCCAAGGCGATCTTTGATGCCGTCACCCGCGCCGTGACGTGCGCGGCGGTCGCGCTGACCGACCGGCTGACCAATGGTTCGATGTCACGGGCCTTTGCGGCCTTTTCGCTGACGGTGATGCTTTGCGGTTTCTGGGCCTTTTCGACCGGAGGCTGGCAGGGCGCGACACGTCCCATGCTGCCTATCCAGCCCGTGCCGCTGATCGGCTGGGCGGCGCTGATGGTCGCATGCGGCTGCATGGTCGCCTTTCATCGCAAACGCATCCTTGCGCTGGTGCTGGTGGGGATCATCGGGCTGATGGTCTCGGTCAGCTTTATCTACCTGTCGGCGCCTGACCTTGCGCTGACCCAGATCTCGGTCGAGGTGGTCACGGTGGTTTTGCTGCTGCTGGCGCTGAACTTTCTGCCCAAGTTCAC
Source organism: Paracoccus sp. TRP (assembly GCF_000185925.1). Taxonomy (NCBI): domain Bacteria; kingdom Pseudomonadati; phylum Pseudomonadota; class Alphaproteobacteria; order Rhodobacterales; family Paracoccaceae; genus Paracoccus; species Paracoccus sp. TRP. The sequence goes on from NZ_AEPN01000005.1 coordinate 130,264, forward strand.
CGTCCTTGACAGCCGTGACCGCAAGCGGGCGATGGATGCCTTTATCGCCACGCTGACGGGCCTGGGCTTTGGCGCGCTGGCCTATGTCATCATGCGCAGCGATTTCGCCTTTTCCCCGATCTCGCAATATATGCTTGCCAATAGCCACAAGCTGGGCGGAGGCGACAATGTCGTCAACGTCATCCTCGTAGACTTCCGCGGCTATGATACCTTTGGCGAGATTACCGTTCTGGGTATCGCGGCGCTGACCATCTATGCCCTGACCGAGACATTGCTTGCCGGTGCAAGCGGTCGCCGGCTGCGCAACTGGGTTCATGACACCGCCCGTGCAGGGGATCGTCATCCGCTGATGCTGGTGGTCGTGACGCGGCTGGTGCTGCCGATTGCACTGGTGGTCGGGCTTTATATCTTCCTGCGCGGCCACAACGTGCCGGGCGGCGGGTTCATCGCCGGGCTGGTGGTCTCGGTGGCGCTGGTATCGCAATACATGGCTTCGGGGTTTGCCTGGGCGCAAGAGCGGCAAAAGATCAACTACCACGCCCTGATCGGCGCCGGGGTTATCGCCGCCGGCATCACTGGCATAGGGGCCTGGTTCGCCGGACAGCCGTTCCTGACCTCGACCTACGGCTATGTGAAGCTGCCCGGGCTTGAAGAGTTCGAGCTGGCCTCGGCCATGGGCTTTGACCTTGGCGTGTTCCTGTGCGTGCTGGGGGCCGTGATGCTGGCGCTGAACTCGCTGTCGCGGATTGCACGGCAGGCGGGAGGCACGGTCAACCTGGACCCGATGGACATCGACCCCAGCAAGGAGGCGCGGCGCTGATGGAGCTTCTGTTGTCAGGCGCGATCGGGATGCTGACGGCGGCGGGGGTCTATCTGATCCTGCGTCTGCGGACCTTTGCCGTCGTGCTGGGTATGACGATGCTCAGCTATGCGATCAACCTTTTTCTGTTTGCGACCGGCAGGCTGGTGGTGAACGCGCCGCCGATCCTGAATGAGGCAGGCGGCCCCTATACCGATCCGCTGCCGCAGGCGCTGGTGCTGACCGCAATCGTGATTTCGTTCGGCATGACGGCGGTGGTGGTGATGATGGCGCTTGGCGCCTTTCTGGAAGGCGGGGACGACCGGGTGGATATGCCGCGCGCCGACCGCCTGCCTCCGGCACCGCAATCGCAGGACGGTGACGTATGAGCCATCTTATCATTGCCCCCGTTATCCTGCCCGCTGTCATCGGGCCGCTGATCATCCTGTGGATGCGCAACGACCTGATGTTGCAGCGCGTCTTTTCGATTGCGGGAACGGCGCTGCTTGCCGGGGTGGCGATCTATCTCAATGCCCTTGCCATGGGCGGCGACGTCCATGTCTATCGCCTGGGCAACTGGGCCGCGCCTTTTGGCATCGTGCTGATGCTCGACCGGCTGTCGGCGCTGATGCTTTTGCTGACGGCGGTGCTGGCGCTGGCGGTGCAGCTTTACGCCGTGGGGTCTGGCTGGGACCGCAAGGGGCGGCATTTCCACGCGCTATGGCAATTTCAGCTTATGGGGATCTGCGGCGCTTTTCTGACCGGGGACGCCTTTAACCTTTTCGTCTTTTTCGAGGTGCTGCTGATCGCCAGCTATGGGCTGATGATCCATGGCGGGGGCGGGATGCGCCTGCGCGCCGGTGTCCAGTACATCGCCTATAACCTTGCCGGCTCGACGCTGTTTCTGGCGGCGCTGGGGGTGCTTTATTCGGTTACCGGCACGCTGAACATGGCCGATATGGCGCTGCGCGTCGCGGCAATGCCGGCCGAGGATACCGCGCTGCTGCGGACCGGGGCGGTGCTGTTGATGCTGGTCTTTGCCGTCAAGGCGGCGCTGGTGCCGCTGCATTTCTGGCTGCCTTCGACCTATGCCAATGCTCCGGGGCCGGTGGCGGCGCTGTTTGCCATCATGACCAAGGTCGGGGTCTATGGCATCATCCGTTTCTTTACGCTGGTATTTCCGCAAGATGCGGTGATCGAGGGCGTGGTCGCCGATCTGCTTTTGCCAGCGGCGCTGTTCACGCTGGCCATCGGCCAGATTGGCATTCTTGGCACCCGCCATCTGGGACGGCTTGCCGCCTTTGCGGCCATCGGCTCGATCGGTACGCTGATGATCGCGGTGGCGCAGTTCAACCCGCAAGGGACCGCGGCTGCGGTCTATTACATGATCCATTCGACGCTGGCCGCCGGTGCGCTGTTTCTGATCATGGACATGATCGGCGCGCGGCGTGGTGACCTGTGGCTGCGGCTTGAACAGGTGATGCCCGGTAACGGGCTGGTCGCGGCGTTGTATTTCATTGCCGTAATTGCGGTCGCCGGAATGCCGCCGCTGTCGGGTTTTATCGGCAAGCTGCTGGTGATGCAGGCCACCCGCCCGGCCCCCGGGATGGTGTGGATCTGGGCGACGATCCTGATCACCTCGCTGATCGCGATCTATGCGCTGGCCCGCGCTGGCTCGATCGTGTTTTGGAAAAGCTACGAACTGGGCCCGGCCCCGGTTCCCGCACCACCAGCCGCCACTGGTCCCAAACTTGAACCGGACGAACCAATTCAGGATCTGGGCGATGCGCCGGCGAACTGGCTGGCGGTGGCCTCGGTCCTGCTACTGTTGTCCGGGATTGTCGCCCTGACGGCACTTGCCGGTCCGGCCCTGCGGCTGGCCGAGGCGACTGCTGCGCAGCTGCATAACCCCGATGCCTATGTCTCGGCAGTGCTGGAAGCGCAGGAGGGCACGAAATGATCCGTCGCCTGCTTCCCCATCCCTGGCTGTCGGTTACGCTGGTTCTGGTGTGGATGGCGCTTGTCAACCGCTGGGCCGTCGGCTCGCTGGTCTTTGCGGTGATCATCGGCATCGTCGTCCCGCTGATGACCGCGCCCTATTGGCCCGGCGCGCAGGGCTATGGCAAGCCGCACAAGATCCCCGCCTATCTGGCCATCGTGCTGTGGGACATCATCAAGGCCAATTTCGCCGTGGCGCGCATCGTGCTGTTCACGCCGCGCCGGGCGCTGCGTCCGGCGTGGATATCGGTACCTCTGGATCTGCGCCGCCCCGAGGCGATCACCGCCCTTGCCGCAACCATCACCCTGACCCCCGGTACAGTCAGCTGCGACCTGTCCGAGGACGGTCGCGCCCTGCTGGTCCATGCCATGCACGCCCCCGATCCGCAGGGCATCCTTGATGAGATCAAGACCCGCTACGAGGCCCGGCTGAAGGAGATCTTTGAATGATCGCTTACGCGCTGATCTTCGCCTATGGCTGCTTTGGCATGGCGCTGCTTTTCTGTCTTTACCGGGTGGTCTTTGCGCCGGGGTTGTCGGATCGGGTGCTGGCGCTCGATACCATGTCGATCAATGTCATCGCGCTTTTGACGCTGTTTGGCATAGACAAGGGCACGACGATGTATTTCGAGGCCTCGCTGTTGTTTGCCATGGTTGGTTTCATTTCGACCGTGGCCTATGCGAAATTCGTCCTTCGCGGCGATATCATCGAATAGGGGGCGGGAATGATCGCGGAAATCATCGTCTCGGTTCTGTTGGTGGCGGGCGGGTTCTTTGGCCTTGTCGGCTCTTACGGGCTGGTCAAACTGCCCGATCCGATGACGCGCCTGCACGCGCCGACGAAATCGGCAACGCTGGGGGTCGGGGCGGTGCTTGTCGCCTCACTGATCTGGTTTCCGGCGCGCTATGGCGTGCTGACCTGGCACGAGCTGCTGATCACCCTGTTTTTGCTGCTGACCGCCCCTGTCACCGGCTATTTCATTGCCAAGGCCCATATGCATATGGGCTGGAGCCGCGACGAATTGCCGTGTCCCGCACCCGGCAAGGATTGGGCGACCTTTGCCGATCCGGACGAGGAAAGCTTTGTTGATCGCAAGCGCCGGGATCAGCAGGGCAGCCAGCCCCGCATATGAAAATGGGGCGGAAATCCCGCCCCGTTCTTTTTTGATCTGATTGTTCCGGCGTCCCGCGCCTAGATCAGCCCGGCGTGAGACATTGCCGCATCAATGCGGGCCTTGGTCGCGTCGCTGAGGCCGACCAGCGGCAGCCGCACGCGGTCGCTGATCAGGCCAAGCCGCGACATGGCGTATTTCGCCCCGGCGACCCCCGGCTCAAGAAAGATCGCCACATGAAGCGGCATCAGCCGGTCCTGATATTCCAGCGCCTTGGCGTAATCGCCAGCCAGAGTTGCCTCTTGGAATTCGGCGCACAGCTTTGGTGCGACGTTCGCCGTGACCGAGATGCAGCCCACGCCGCCATGAGCGTTAAAGCCAAGCGCGGTCGCGTCCTCGCCCGACAGCTGGATAAAATCCTTGCCGCAGGCGATACGCTGCTGGCTTACCCGCTCAAGCTTGCCGGTGGCGTCCTTGACGCCGACGATACGCGGCAGTTTCGCCAGTTCGCCCATCGTTTCGGGCGTCATGTCGATGACCGAGCGGCCGGGGATGTTGTAGATGATGATCGGCAGCTCGCTTGCGTCATGCAACGCGGTGTAATGCGCAATCAGCCCGTCCTGCGTCGGTTTGTTGTAATAGGGCGTCACCACCAGTGCCGCATTGGCCCCTGCGGCCTGAGCGTGCTGGACCAGCCCGATTCCCTCGCGCGTCGAGTTTGAGCCAGCCCCGGCGATAACCGGGATGCGGCCGGCGGACATGCGCACGACCTCTTCGATGACCAGACGGTGCTCCTCGTGGCTCAGGGTCGGGCTTTCGCCGGTGGTGCCGACGGGCACCAGACCATGGCTGCCCTGCTCGACATGCCACTCGACGAGCTTCTCCAGCGCTGGGAGATCCAGCTCCCCATCGGGGGTGAATGGCGTGACCAGCGCGGGCAGCGAGCCTCTGAACATGTGGGTATCCTGAATTTGCTTCTGTTGCGGGCTTACATCCGGGCGCGCGAATTGCCAAGGATTTGAGTTGCGCCCCCTGCAGGAAGCCCGCAGAAATGAAGCCATGATGTATCCTTTCCGTGACAGGCTTGTCGGGTTTGCTCTGGCCTTTGCCCTTAGTCTGGCCTTGCCGGCCCGGGCCGAGGATGCCCAGCGTTTGTCCCGGGCGTTGGGCGCTGCTGCGATGCGTGACTGGTCCGCTGCCACGGCCGAGGCCGAGGCCTCGGGTCCTGTCGCCCGCGACCTGATCCTGTGGCAGCGGCTGCGGGCAGGGCAGGGGACTTGGGCGGAATACCGCGACTTTGCTGCCCGTAATCGCGACTGGCCCGGCATGGCGCTGTTCTGGAAGCGCGGGGATGCACTGTTGCGGGCCGACCTGCCGCCGGATGAGGTGATCGGCTGGTTCGGCACGCGCCACCCCGACACGCTGAACGGTGCGATGGCGCTGATCGCGGCGCTAAAGAAAACCGATCCGCAGGCCGCCCGCGACGAGATTGCCCGTTTCTGGTCCGAACAGGCGCTAAGCAAGGCCGAGGCCGATGTTTTCCTGGCTGCCCATGGCGAAACGGTCGCGGGTCTGCACGATACGCGGCTGATGCGGCTTTTGGATCAGGGCGAATGGCAGGCCGCGCAGGTTGCCTTGCCGCTTGCCTCGGCTCCGGCGCAGGCCTTGGGCCGGGCGCGGCTGGCGCTGCAAGCTGGACAGACCGGCGTGGATGCGCTGATCCTTGCGCTGCCCGCCGGACAAAGAGATGACGCCGGGCTTGCGCTTGACCGCTTTCGCTGGCGGGTATGGGCCAAGATGCCGGATCTGGCACGCGATCTGATGCTGGAGCGTTCGACCAGTGCCGAGGCCTTGCGCGACCCTGCCGCCTGGGCTGGCAAGCGGGCCGATTACGCCAGGCTCGCGCTGCGGCAGGGCAACTGGGCGCTGGCTGAAAAGCTGGCCGCCGGGCATTTCCTGTCTGCGGGCGGCGATGATTATTCCGATCTGGAATGGCTTGCCGGTTATGCGGCCTTGCGAGGTGGCGCGCCGGACCGGGCGTTGGCGCATTTCCAGACGCTGGAAAAGGCGGTGGCAAGCCCGATCTCGCTATCGCGCGCCCATTACTGGCAGGGCCGGGCATACGAGGCCGCAGGGAAAACCGCCGACGCCAGTGCCGCCTATACCCGCGCCGCTGGCTACCAATCGGCATGGTATGGCCAGCTTGCCGCTGAAAAGCTGGGCCTGCCCATGCAGCCGGAGCTGGCGATTGCCGGGCGCAGCACCGAGACCTTGCCCGACTGGCGCGGCAGTGATTTGCGCGAAAACCGGATCTGGCAGGCGGGCGTCTGGCTGATCGCGGCAGGTGAGCCTGATCAGGCGGCCCGCTTTTTTCTGCATCTGGCCGAGACTGCCGCGCCCGAAGATATCGGTCGCATGGCCCGGCTGATGATGGAAATGCGCCTGCCTTGGCACGCGCTGCGCTTGGCCAAGGCAGCGGCGGCCAAGGGCGTCGTCTATCCTGCGGCCTATTACCCTCTGACCGGGCTTGAGACCCGTCCGCTGGGCCTGCCGCCCGAACTGGTCATGGCGATTGCGCGGCGGGAAAGCGAGTTCAACCATACCGTTTCATCGCATGCCGGGGCGCTGGGGCTGATGCAGGTGATGCCCGACACCGCGCGTTCGATGGCGCGGCGGCTGGGTGAGCCCTTTGATCAGGCGAGGCTGACCCGTGACGCCGCTTATAATGCCCGGCTGGGCGCAGCCTATCTGGCCGGGCTGCGCGACCGCTTCGGCCCCTCGATCGCGCTGGTCGCGTCGGGGTACAACGCCGGTCCGGGTCGTTCGGCCCGCTGGCTGGGCGAATTCGGAGACCTGCGCGGCGGGGTCGATCCGGTCGATTGGGTCGAGATGATCCCCTTTGACGAGACGCGCAACTACGTCATGCGCGTGGCCGAGGCGCTGCCAATCTATCGCGCCCGCATCAAAGGCACGCCGGTGCCTCTGGTCCCGACATGGGATCTGACCGGGGGCGGGATGAAACCTGCGCCCGCGCCTCCGCCGATCCGGCTGGTGCGTTCTGCCCGGCCCCTGATGACCACGCGGTCGCTGACCGGCTATGCGGCGGGTGGCGCGCTGGCCGAGGTATTGGGGCAGGCGGCGTTCTCGGTCGAAGAGGCGAATGCCGCCCCGCTCAGTTCAGTCCGGCCCGCTCGCGCTGGCGTGCGCGCCACCAGGTAAACAGGCCCGCGCCGACGACGATCAGCCCGCCGATGGCGACATTCGGTGCCAGCGTTTCACCAAAGATCGTCACGCCAAAGATGCTGACCCAGACAAGCTGAGTGTATGAAAAGGGCTGCAAGGTCGAAGCTTCGGCCAGTTCATAGGCCTTGATCAGCATGTAATGCGCGACCACCGCCGTCAGGCACAGCAGCAAAAGCCAGGGAATGTCGCGTCCTGCGATCGGTTCCCAATGCCAGACGCCGACAAGGGTGATGGCGATGGCTCCGACGATGCCGGTCCAGAAAAAGCTGACCATGGCCGGATCGTCGCGCCCGACCAGCCGGGTCAGCAGGCCATAAACCGCAAACATCGCCGCGCCGGCAAAAGGCAGGATCGCGTCAGAGCTGAAGACCCCGCTGCCCGGTTTCAGCACGATCAGGATGCCGACGAAACCAACCGCGACGGCTGCCCAGCGTCTCCAGCCGACCTTTTCGCCCAGGAACGGTCCCGACAGCGCCGATATCAGCAGCGGATAGCAGGAAAAGATCGCATGGGTGTTGATCAGGCCCAGACGCACAAATGCCTCGACCGTGACCACCACTTCGGCCACCAGAAGGACGCCGCGAAAGGCTTGTGTCCATGGCCGTTTTGACCGCGCTGCCCGCGCCAGCCCGCCCGAGGAGCGGGCGCAGAGCAGGATGACGAATGCCGCGAAGAACCAGAACCGCAGCATGATGACAAAGATCGGGGAATAGGTGGCGCCCAGATAGCGCGAGATACCGTCCTGGGCTGCAAAGATCAGCGCCGATCCACAGATCAACAGGATGGCCGTGCCCTGACGCTCTGTCCGTGGGGCGGCAAGCGGTGGTGGAACGGCAGGCGGGCGGGCTGCCGGGGCCATCAGCGGCCCCGTCTGGCTGTCATTTGGCATCGGCGCATTTCCAGACTTGAAATCCGCCCATGCCTTTCCCGGCAGGAAAGGTCAAGCCGGGCTCAGTCGCGCTGACGCACTATTCCTGCCAATTCGTCGAAAAGCTGGGGGTTGGCGGCGACGATCGAGCCTGATTCCACCGGGCTTTGGCCGGGATGGATCGAATCGACCCGACCGCCAGCCTCTTTCACCAGCAGAACGCCAGCGGCCACGTCCCAGGATTTGATCCCGCGTTCCCAGTACCCTTCGTAGCGGCCCGCGGCGACATAGGCGAGATCCAGCGAGGCCGCGCCCCAGCGGCGCACGCCTGCGGTCAGCGGCATCAGCCGGCCAAGATCACGCAGCGTTGCAGCCAGGGGACCGCGCCCCGCGAAGGGAACGCCGGTGGCAAAGATCGACTCGATCATCTGCCGACGGCCCGAAACGCGGATACGGCGGTCGTTGAGAAATGCGCCGTCGCCCTTTTCAGCGGTAAACAACTCGTCCTTGGCGGCGTCAAAGACCACCGATGCGACAATCTCGCCCTTGTGCTCAAGGGCGATGCTGACCGCCCAATGGGGCAGGCCGTGCAGAAAGTTGGTGGTGCCGTCCAGAGGATCGACAATCCAGCGCCGGGTCGGGTCCTCGCCGTCCTCTTCGCCGGTTTCCTCGCCGATCCAGCCATAGTTCGGCCGCGCGTTGCGCAGCTCTTCCTTGATGATGCGCTCGGCCTCGCGGTCGGCGCGGCTGACGAAATCGCCCGCGCCCTTGACCGAGACCTGAAGGTTTTCGACCTCGCGGAAGTCTTTGACGAGGCTGCGGCCCGCCTTGCGCGCGGCCCTGATCATGATGTTGAGATTGGCGCTGGCCATGGCTTTTCCTTTTTGGGATTGGCCGATGTCTTAGGCGAAGGCCGTGGCAAAGTGAAGCGGGCGCGCCCCTCAGTGCGTTGCAATCATGGTGTGGCCGGGATGAAAGGCCACACGGACGGTCGTGATCGCGCCCAGATCGTTGAAGGTCGTGCGCTGCAGGATCAATAGCGCACTGCCTTGCCGCGTCTCTAGCAGGCGGGCATCGCGGGCATTGGCGTTCTCGGCTGAAAAGGCGATCTCGGCGCGCAGCCATGGCGCGTTGCGCACCAGCCATTCATTGGCGTTGACACGGTGAAAGTCGATCCCATCAACGCCCGGGGCAGCAGCCGGGTTGATCCAGCGATCCTCGGCCTGAAACGGCTTGCCGTCGCCGTAATGGACCGTGCGCAGATGGATCAGCATCTGACCCTCTGGCAGTTCCATCCGTTCGGCAATGGCGGCGGGGATCGGGCTTTTCTTTTGTGCAACGACGCGGTGGCTGTATTCCATTCCCGCCTGCTCGATCTGTTCGCGCACGATGGGAATGGTCAGTGTCGCCTTGCGCGTCGGGTTCACCGTCACATGTGTTCCGGCGCGGCGTTTGCGGTCCAGAAGCCCCTCTTTGGCCAGCAGTTGCAGGGCCTTGTTCACAGTGGCCCTGGCAACGCCGAATTCGACGGCCAGCTCTGCTTCGTCCGGGATGCGGTCGCCCTGCCGCCATTCGCGGTCAGCGATACGGCGACGCACCTCGGTAACGATGGCCTGTGCCTTGGATGAGCTTTTTTCGGTCACATGTGGTCCTGAAGCCGTGAGATAGTCGTCAGATAATCCGCGATAATGCGATCGCGTTCCATATGCCGACCTTCGCTGACGACATGGCGGCCCGCCGACCAGACGTCCCGTACCAGCCCGTCGTGCCCGGCAAAGATCAGACTGTCGAGCATCTGATCGCCCTTGCGTCCCGCCATTACCGGATTTTCAAGGTCTACCGCGACCAGATCAGCCCACAGACCCTTGCGGATCGCCCCGGTCTCGCGCCCTGCGGCGGTCGCACCACCGTCAAGCCCGGCTTCATAAAGCACCCGTCCGGTCGAGCGTTCCTGCTCGGCCAGGATCGCCCGGCCCCGATCACGCAGGCGCTGGCTGTATTCCAGTGTGCGCAATTCTTCGACCAGCGAGATGCGGATGTTGCTGTCCGAGCCAAAGCCGACTCGGCCCTTTGCCGCTGCCCAGATCGTGCCGTTGAAGATGCCGTCGCCAAGGGATGATTCGGTGATCGGGCACAGCCCGGCGACTGCGCCGGTGGCGGCAAGGCGGCGGGTCTCATCCTTGGTCATGTGGGTCAGGTGGATCAGCGTCCAGCGCCGGTCGGGCTGGTGGTTGTCGAGCAGCCATTCGACCGGGCGGCGGCCATAGGCGGTGCTGATTTCCTCGATCTCGGGGACCTGCTCGGCCAGATGCATGTGCAACGGCCGGCCGGGCCGCAGATCGACGCAGGCCGCCAACCCCTCGGGCGAGACGGCGCGCAGCGAATGGGGCGCAACGCCGATACCGGCATCGGCGGGCAGGCCGCCAAGCGCCGCCTCCGAGGCGTCAAGCAGGCGCTGAAACTCTTCGGGCGTCGTGCCAAAGCGGTTCTGGCCGGGGGCAAGCGCGCGCTGGTCTACGCCGCCAAACTGGTAATGCACCGGCAAAAGCGCCAGGCCGATGCCCGTCCGGCTGGCTGCTGCTGCGATGCGCTCGGCCATCTCGGCGATATTGTCATAGGGCGCGCCGCCGGGGCCGTGGTGCAGATAATGGAACTCGACATTGGTGGCGTAACCGGCCTCCAGCATCTCCATCTGCACAAGGGCGGCGATGGCCTCGACATCATCTGGGCCAAGGTGGTCAAGAAAGCGGTACATGATTTGCCGCCAGGTCCAGAAGGTATCGCGTGGCTCGGGGCCCTTTGCCTCGGACAAGCCGGCCATGGCGCGCTGAAAGGCATGGCTGTGCAGGTTTGCCATCGCCGGCAGCAACAGTCCCGCCTGATGGCCGCGCCGCGCCGCGCCCTTTTCGACCTTGGCGATTCGGCCCTGATTGATCGTCACCCGGACATTTTCTGCCCATCCTTCGGGCAACAAGGCCCGTTTCGCCCAGATAACCGTCATCTCGTCACTCTTCCTTGCGTCAAAATAAGTTTAGACATAGAGGTTAATTAAGTTTAGACATAGAACAACCTGGAAATCAATCGGGGATGCGAGCCGATGAAGCTTCTTCACCACGCACATCTTGTAACAATGGACGAAAAGTCAGGCGGTTATGGCCTGATTGAGCAAGGCGCGGCGGTGATCGGAGACGACCGAATCATCTGGGTTGGGGCTGAAGCGGATCTGCCTGCCGAATATACCGGTGCGACGCGCGAGGATCTGGGCGGGCGGCTGGTGACCCCCGGGCTGATCGACTGTCACACCCATATCGTCTTTGGCGGCGACCGCGCGCGCGAGTTCGAGATGCGGCTGGAAGGCGCCTCTTACGAAGAGATCGCCCGCGCCGGCGGCGGCATCCTGTCCAGCGTTCGCGCCACGCGCGAAGCGGACGAAGAGGCGTTGCTGGCCTCGGCCCTGCCGCGTGTCGATACTTTGCTGGCCGAAGGGGTCACGACGCTTGAGATCAAGTCGGGCTATGGGCTCGATGTTGATGGCGAGCTCAAGATGCTGCGCGTTGCCCGTCGTATCGGCCAGATGCGCAAGGTAACGGTGCGCACCACCTGGCTTGCCGCCCATGCCCTGCCGCCGGAATACAAGGATGACCGTCAGGGTTATATCCGCGATGTCGTCATTGCCGGGATGGAGCGCGGCCATGCCGAAGGGCTGATCGACGCCGTTGACGGATTCTGCGAAGGCATCGCGTTTTCGCGCGAGGAAATGGCGGGGATCTTTGATCACGCCGTCCGGCTTGGCCTGCCGGTCAAGCTGCATGCCGAGCAGCTGTCCGATCTGGGCGGTGCGGCTATGGCTGCGCAGCATGGCGCGCTGTCGGCCGATCACCTTGAATATCTGGGCCAGGACGGGATCAAGGCGATGGCGGCCTCGGGCACCGTCGCGGTACTGCTGCCCGGTGCATTCTATACGCTGCGCGAGACCCAATATCCGCCGATGCAGGGGCTGCGTGATGCTGGCGTGCCGATTGCGCTGGCGACGGATTGCAACCCCGGCACCTCGCCGCTGACCTCTCTGCTTTTGACCATGAACATGGGCGCCACACTGTTTCGCATGACCCCGGCCGAATGTCTGGCGGGCGTTACGCGCCATGCTGCGCAGGCGCTGGGCCTTGAGGATCGCGGCCGGCTTGCTGCCGGGATGCGCGCCGATCTGGCCGTCTGGGACATCCGGCATCCGGCCGAGCTGACCTATCGCATCGGTTTTAATCCCCTTCATGCCCGCATCGTCGGAGGCGAACTTGTCTGAACTGATCCTTATTCCCGGTGAAACGACACTCGCGCAGCTGGAGCGTATCTGGCGCGAGGGGCTGGCCGCGCGGCTGGACGACTCGGCCCGTGCGGGCATTGCCGAATCTGCCGCCCGGATCAATGCCGCCGCCAATGGCGAGGTTCCGGTCTATGGCGTGAACACCGGCTTTGGCAAACTGGCCTCGATCAAGATCGCGGCGCAGGACACCGCGACGTTGCAGCGCAACCTGATCCTGTCGCATTGCTGCGGCGTGGGCGAACCGGTCGAGCCCGAGACCGTGCGCCTGATCATGGTGCTGAAACTTTTGTCGCTGGGCCGTGGCGCTTCGGGTGTGCGTCCCGAGGTAATCCGGCTGATCGAGGACATGCTTGCCCGTGGCGTGCTGCCGGTGATCCCGTCGCAAGGTTCAGTCGGCGCTTCGGGCGATCTGGCGCCGCTGGCCCATATGGCTGCTGCCATGCTGGGCGAAGGCCGCGCAATGTTCGAAGGCCGCGAAATGCCCTCGGCCGAGGCGCTGGCGGCCGCGGGTCTCAAGCCCGTGGTGCTTGCTGCCAAAGAGGGGCTGGCGCTTATCAACGGCACGCAGGTTTCGACCGCATTCGCGCTTGCCGGGCTGTTTGACGCCTTTGCCGCCGCACGGGCTGCGCTGGTCACCTCGTCGCTGTCGACCGATGCGATCATGGGGTCGACCGCGCCTTTCCTTGACGAAATTCACACTTTGCGCGGTCATCGCGGCCAGATCGTCGCGGCGCGCACCATCCGCGCGCTGATGGACGGGTCAGAGATCCGCGAAAGCCACCGCGAAGGCGACAGCCGCGTGCAGGACCCTTATTGCATCCGCTGTCAGCCTCAGGTCACCGGCGCCTGTATTGATCTGCTGTGGCAGGCTGCCCGCACCCTTGAGATCGAGGCGAATGCCGCAACCGACAACCCGCTGGTGCTGGTCGGCGCTGACCTTATCGTCTCGGGCGGGAACTTCCATGCCGAGCCGGTGGCCTTTGCCGCTGACCAGATCGCGCTGGCAATTGCCGAGATAGGGGCCATTTCGCAGCGCCGCATCGCGCTGATGGTCGATCCGGCGCTGAGCCATGATCTGCCGCCCTTCCTGACCCCCGATCCGGGTCTGAACTCTGGCCTTATGATCGCCGAGGTGACCTCGGCCGCGCTGATGAGCGAGAACAAGCATCTGGCCACGCCATGCAGCACCGATTCCACGCCCACCTCGGCCAACCAGGAAGACCACGTGTCGATGGCGGCCCATGGTGCGCGGCGGCTTAAGCGGATGAATGCGAACCTTGCGCAGATCCTTGGTATCGAGGCGCTTTGCGCCAGCGCCGGGGTCGAGTTCCGCGCCCCGCTGCGGACCTCGGGCCCGCTGCAGGCGGTGCTGACGGCGCTGCGCCAGACGGTGCCCGCGCTGGAACAGGACCGTTATCTGGCCCCCGACCTGGCCGAATCCGCCCGGCTGGTGCGCGAAGGCGTGTTGGTTGGTGCCGTTCCCGGCCACCTGCTGGATGAGGTGCGGCCGTGAATCCCGTCGAGGTCATCCAAGGCGACAGCCCGGTCATTCTGGGCCTGCCCCATACCGGGACCTGGCTGCCGGACGACATTCGTGCCCGGCTGAACCCGCGCGGACAGGTGCTGGCCGATACCGACTGGCATATCGAGCGGCTTTATGACGGGCTGCTGCCCGGCGCGACAACGGTGCGCGCGACCTTTCATCGCTATGTCATCGACGCCAATCGCGGGCCGGATGATGCAAGCCTTTATCCCGGCCAGAACACCACCGGCCTTGTGCCGCTGACCGATTTCGACGGCGAAGCGATCTGGCTGACCGAACCGGATGCCGAGGAAATCGCCGACCGCAAAGCCCGCTTTCACACCCCCTATCATCAGGCGCTTACCGCCGAGATCGAGCGGGTGCGGGCGCGCCATGGCGTGGCAATTCTTTACGACTGCCACTCGATCCGCTCGGTGATCCCCTTTCTGTTCGAAGGCGTACTGCCGGATTTCAATATCGGCACCAACAGCGGCGCGTCCTGCGACAAGCGCATCGAAGCAGCCACGGCCGAGCTTTGCGCCGCCACTGGTCGCAGCAATGTGGTGAACGGCCGCTTTAAGGGCGGCTGGACAACCCGGCACTATGGCCAGCCGCAGCAGGGCGTTCACGCCATCCAGATGGAGCTGGCGCAATCGACACATCTGGCGACCGAGACCCCGCCCTTTGCCTATGACGAGTCCAAGGCCGAGACATTGCGGGTAACGCTGCGGGCGATCCTTGAACGTCTTGCGGCACTGGCACCGGAGCTGCGCGCATGAAGCCGTTGCAGGGCATCAGGGTACTTGATCTGTCCCGCGTGCTGGCGGGGCCATATTGCACCGCGCTTCTGGCCGATCTGGGGGCCGAGGTCATCAAGCTGGAGCCTCCGGCCGGTGACGATTACCGCCATATCGGCCCGTTCAAGGACGGGGAAAGCGCGCTTTTCACCTTGAACAACCGGGGCAAGCAAAGCCTTGTCCTGGACCTCAAGGCGCCCGAAGATCTGGCGCTGGCCCGCGACATTGCCGCCCGCGTCGATGTGGTGGTCGAGAATTTCCGTCCGGGCGTCGCTGCGCGGCTGGGCCTTGGGCCCGAGGCGCTGCGCGAGGCAAATCCGCGGCTGGTCTATTGCTCGATCTCGGGCTTTGGCCAGAATGGGCCGTTCCGTGACTTGCCGGCCTATGATCTGGTCGTGCAGGCCATGTCGGGCCTGATGGCCGGCACAGGCGAAGAGGGCGGTGCGCCGCTAAAGACCGGCGAAAGCATGGCCGACCTGATCGCGGGGCTGTTTGCAAGCTGGGCGATCATGGCCGCGCTTGTGAACCGCAACACCACGGGGCAGGGCGCGACGCTGGACGTTGCCATGTATGACGCGCTGTTCTCGATGCTGACGACCAGCCATGCGCTGCATTTCTATGCCGGGCAGGTGCCGCAGCGGGTGGGCAACCGTCACCCCCTTTCCACCCCGTTTGGCTGCTTTGCGACCCGCGACGGGCAGGTGGTGATTGCGGTTCTGAACGGTAAGCAGTTCACCACGCTTGCAACGCTGATCGGTGCGCCCGAGGCCGCGCAGGATCCGCGCTTTGCCAGCGACGAAAGCCGCACCGCGCATGAGCCCGAGGTGAAGCGCCTGATCGAAAACTGGTCGCGTGAGCTGACGACAGAGGAGGCTGTCGCAGCCCTTGCCGGGGTGGGCCTGCCCGCTGCGCCGATCTGGGACATTGCCCAGGCGGCGGACAACGAACATGCCCGGACCCGCGAACTGGTCAGCCAGTTGCCGCATCCGGTGCTGGGACTTGCGCCGACCATTGGCCAGCCGGTGCGCTTTGAAGCAGCAAAGCCTGTGGCCACGACATCGGCCCCGCGCCTTGGCGGAGATCGCGCCGCCATCCTGCGCGAATTCGGATTGGAGGAGACCGCATGAGCGATGACTGGCACATGCTGAACGAGGAAGAGCGGCTGTTCTGCGACGTGCTGGAACGCATCTGCGCCGAGCAGATCGCGCCGAAGGCTGCCGGGACTGATGAAACTTCGGCTTTTGTCCACGACCAGCTTGCCGTTCTGGGCGAGGTCGGGATGATGGGCGCCAACCTGCCCGAGGAATATGGCGGCAGCGGTATTTCCGCCCCGGCGCTGTTGCGTGCGGTGGCGATCGTTGCAGGGACCTGTGGCTCGACCGCTTCGGCGCTGACAGCGCATTACCTTGCGACCGATTCTATCCTGCTGGGCGGGACCGAGGCGCAGAAACAGCAGTGGCTGCCGAAAGCCGCATCGGGCGAAGCTCTGGGCGCTTTTGCCCTGACCGAGCCGACCGCCGGGTCCGACCCCGCCGATATGAAGACCCGCGCCCGCCGGACCGAGAATGGCTGGCATCTGAAGGGCACGAAATGTTTTATTTCGAACGGCGGCGTTGCGGATTTCCTCGTCGTCTATGCGGTGACCGACGCTGAAAAGGCGCATCGCGGCATCTCGGCCTTTATCCTGCCCAAGGGCACGCCGGGGCTTGAGCCGGGTGCCCCTGAAAAGACCATGGGGCTGAAGGGCGGGCATGTGTTCACCCTGAGCCTTGATTGCCATCTGCCCCATGACGCCCTGCTGGGCGAAGAGGGCCGGGGTTTCCGCACCGCGATGCAGGTGCTGGACAACGGCCGTATCGAGGTCGCCGCGCAATGCCTGGGTCTGGCCGAGGCGGCGATGAAGGCCTCGATTGCCTATGCCAAGGATCGTGTGATCGGTGGCCAGCCGCTCAGCGAACGGCAGGGCATCCGCTGGATGATCGCCGATATGGGCGTCGCCTATCGGCAGGCGCTTTTGCTGTCGCAGGATGCGGCACGGCAGCGGCAGGCGGCGCATCATGGCGGTGGGCGCTTTTCGCTTGCCTCCAGCATGGCCAAGCTTGCGGCCAGTGAGGCGGCTGGCCGCATCGCTGATACCGCGCTGCAACTGCACGGCGGCTATGGCTACACCCGCGACTTCCCCATCGAGAGGATCGCCCGCGATCTGCGCATCATGCGGATCTACGAGGGCTCCTCGGAAATCCAACGCATCATCATTTCCGGCCATCTGCTGGCTTGAACGGAGAGAGACATGGACAACCCCCGTCAAAACACCCGCGACATCTTCCCGCCCACCGGCACCGAGATCACCGCGAAAAGCTGGCTGACCGAAGCGCCGATGCGGATGCTGATGAACAACCTGCACCCCGATGTGGCCGAGAATCCGCATGAGCTGGTCGTCTATGGCGGCATCGGCCGCGCCGCCCGCACCTGGCAGGACTTCGACCTGATCGTCGACAGTCTGCAAAAGCTTGAGACCGACGAAACCCTGCTGGTGCAGTCGGGCAAGCCCGTGGGTGTCTTCAAGACCCACAAGGACGCCCCGCGCGTGCTGATCGCCAACTCGAACCTTGTTCCCCATTGGGCGAATTGGGATCATTTCAATGAACTCGACCGCAAGGGGCTGGCCATGTACGGTCAGATGACCGCCGGGTCGTGGATCTATATCGGCTCGCAGGGGATCGTTCAGGGCACCTATGAAACCTTCGTCGAGGCGGGCCGTCAGCATTATGACGGCAATCTTAAAGGTAAATGGATCCTGACCGGCGGCCTTGGCGGCATGGGCGGTGCCCAGCCTCTGGCGGCTGTCATGGCTGGTGCCTGCTGCCTTGCGGTCGAATGCGACGAGACCCGCGCCGATTTCCGTCTGCGCACCCGCTATGTCGATGAAAAGACCCATTCGCTGGACGAAGCACTTGAGATGATCGACCGCTGGACCAAGGCGGGCGAGGCGAAGTCGGTGGCGCTGATCGGTAACGCTGCCGAAGTTTTCCCCGAGCTTGTCCGTCGCGGCGTGCGCCCCGATATCGTGACTGACCAGACCTCGGCCCATGACCCGGTCCATGGCTACCTGCCGGAAGGCTGGACCGTCGCGGAATGGCGCTCGCGTCAGGAGACCGACCCCAAGGCGGTCGAGCGTGCGGCCCGCATCAGCATGCGCAAACAGGTCGAGGCGATGGTCGCATTCGCCGATATGGGTATTCCGACCGTCGATTACGGCAACAACATCCGTCAGATGGCGCTGGAAGAGGGCTTTGAGCGCGCCTTTGCCTTCCCCGGCTTTGTGCCGGCCTATATCCGGCCGCTGTTCTGCCGGGGCATCGGGCCGTTCCGCTGGGCGGCGCTTTCGGGCGACCCCGAGGACATCTACAGGACCGACCAGAAGGTCAAGGAACTGGTCGACGACCCCCATCTGCACAACTGGCTGGACATGGCGCGTGAGCGGATCAGTTTCCAGGGTCTGCCGGCGCGTATCTGCTGGGTCGGCCTTGGCCTGCGTCACAAGCTGGGCCTTGCCTTCAACGAGATGGTGCGCAACGGCGAGCTGAAGGCCCCGATCGTGATCGGCCGCGACCATCTCGACTCGGGCTCGGTCGCCAGCCCCAACCGCGAGACCGAGGCGATGCAGGACGGTTCGGACGCCGTGTCCGACTGGCCGCTGCTGAACGCGCTGCTGAACACCGCTTCGGGCGCGACCTGGGTGTCCCTGCATCATGGTGGCGGGGTCGGCATGGGCTTTTCGCAGCACTCGGGCATGGTCATCTGCTGCGACGGGACCGAGGACGCCGATGCGCGTCTGGCCCGGGTGCTGTGGAACGATCCGGCAACCGGCGTGATGCGTCACGCGGACGCGGGATACAAGATCGCGCTGGACTGTGCGCGGGAGCACGGCTTGAATCTTCCTGCCATTCTCTGATCCATAGGCGCGGCGTCGCAACGCACCGGTGCCGCGCCTCATTTCCGTCCAACCAGGAGAGACTGACATGACCTTCCACACCAGCATCAAGGCTGCCCTGTTCGGCCTGACCGCGCTTGCGCTCGGCACTGCCGCGCAAGCCGACCAACTTGCCGACATCAAGGCAGCCGGCAAGATCGTCACTGCGACCGACATGCACTACGCCCCCTTCGACATGCTGAACAACGGCAAGTATGAGGGCCTGACCAAGGATCTGTTTGACGAAGTCGCCAAAGAGCTGGGCGTCGAGCCGGTCTATCAGGACATCCCCTGGACCGCCGAGCTGCCGGGGCTTGAGGTCGGCAAGTTCGATATCATTATCGCCCCTGTGACCATCACGCCCGACCGGGTCGAGCGTTATACCTTTACCCTGCCGATCGCGGATGCCAGCGTCGCGCTGATCAAGGCAGCCGGCAACACCGAGCTGACCAAGCCCGAGGACATCAAGGGCAAGACCGTCGGTGTCCAGCAGGGTACCGCTCAGGCCCGCATCCTGCAGACCTTTGGTGAAAGCCTTGGCGGCGTGAACGTCAAGGAATACGGCACCACGGACGAGGCCTATGCCGACCTTGCCGCCGGTCGCCTGGACGCGGTGACAGGTTCGCTGCCGAACCTGACCTATCTGGTCAGCAACCGCCCCGAGACCTTTGCCCTGTTCGATCCGCCCCAGTATGGCGAGCCGAGCTATTTCGCCTGGGTGCTGCGCAAGGGCGATGACAGCGCAAGCTTTGCCAAGGCTATCAACGACGCGCTGCTGAAAATGACGGACGACGGTCGCGTCAAGGCGATCCAGGAAAAATGGCTGGGCAGCTATACCGAACTGCCCCGCGAAGTCCCGACCAACTGATCGCTGACGGGCGGGGCTGGCCCCGCCCGTTCCCAAGGGCCAAGGCGAGGCGCGCATGTTCTCCATTCCGGTCTTTCTTGATAGTTTCGAACCACTGATCTGGGCGGCGCGGTACACGCTGTTGATTTCGGTCCTTGGCATCGTGCTGGGGCTGGTGATCGGCACGCTGATCTGCGCGGCGCGGCTTTCATCCAACATGGTCTTGCGCAAACTTGCGGCGCTCTGGGTCAGCTTTTTCCGTGGAGTGCCGCTGCTGGTGCAGCTGCTGGTGTTCTACTATTCGCTTGCGGTGATCGGCATCGACGTGCCCGCCACTTTTGCGGCGGTCTTTACCGTCGGGATATGCGCCAGCGCCTATATCTCGGAAATCTGGCGGGGCGCCATCGCAGCTTTGCCCAAAGGGCAGGCCGAGGCCGCCGTTGCCATTGGCATGAAGCCGAGCGATGTCTGGACCCGGATCATCCTGCCTCAGGCCGTGACCATCTCGCTGCCGGCGCTGATCAATGAACTGATCCTGCTGGTCAAGGCCAGCTCGCTGGTCTCGGTTGTCGGCATCATGGAAATCACCCGCGCCAGTCAGGCGCAGGCCGCCACCACCTTTCGCCCGCTTGAGGTCTATATCGCGGCCGCCTGCATCTATCTGATCATCAACCTGTGCCTTTCGGCGCTGGGACGCTATCTCGAACACAGGACGGCCATCTGATGGAATGGAGCATCCTTGAACAATACGGCCCGTCCCTGCTCAGGGGCTTTGGCGTCACCGTGCTGTGCTGGATTCTGGGCACCATCTTTGGCATGGCGCTGGGGCTCGTCATCGCGCTGGTCCAGCGTTACGCACCGCGCTTTGTCGGCTGGATCGTCCAGGCCTATATCGAGGTCATTCGCGGCACGCCCTTTCTTGTCCAGCTGTTCGTGCTTTACTATGGCGGACCGCTGATCGGACTGCGGCTGGACGCGATCCCGGCGGGCCTTCTGGGCCTTACGCTCTATGGCAGCCCTTATTTCGCAGAGATCTTCCGCGCAGGCTTCCGGGCGGTGCCGCATGGCCAGATCGAGGCTGCGCGCGCCATTGGCATGGCCGAGCCGACCATCGTGCGCCGCATCCTCCTGCCTTTGGGGCTGGTGTCGTCGCTGCCGGCGCTGGTCAATTTCTCGATCATCCTGACCAAGGAGACGGTGATCCTGTCGATCATCACCGTGCCCGAGCTGATGTATCAGGTCGGCCGCATGTCCGCCGAGACCTACCGTTACCTCGAGGCGAATCTGGTGCTGGCACTGTTCTTCTGGGTGCTGGTCGAAGCTATCTCGCGCGTTGGCCGCAGGGTTGAGACGCGTATCACCAAACATCTGATCGAAAGGACCTGAGCCGATGCAGGCATCCGCCGTCGAGATCCGCAAGATCAACAAATATTACGGGCCGTTCCACGCGCTGAAGGACGTTGATCTGTCCATCCCGCCGGGCAAAGTGACTTGCCTGATCGGGCCCTCGGGTTCGGGCAAGTCCACGCTTTTGCGCTGCATCAACTTTCTCGAGGAATACGACTCGGGCGAGATCCGCATAGACGGCCAGCTGATCGGCTATGAAACCCCGGGCCGCAAGATGTCGGGACGCAAGCTGCGCGAGATGCGCCGTTCGATCGGTATGGTGTTCCAGCAGTTCAACCTTTGGCCACATATGACCGCGAAAGAGAATGTGGCCGAGGGGCTGATCCGCGTGCGCGGCCTTTCAAAGGCCGAGGCCGAGACCCGCGCGGCCGAGGCGCTGACCAAGGTGGGTCTTGCCGACAAGATGGAAAACCACCCCTCGCGCATGTCCGGCGGTCAGCAGCAACGCGTCGCCATCGCCCGCGCCATCGCTATGGAGCCGCGGCTGATGCTTTTTGACGAGCCGACTTCGGCGCTGGACCCCGAACTGGTGGGCGAGGTGCTGAACGTCATGAAGACGCTGGCGTCCGAGGGTATGACCATGGTGGTCGTCACCCATGAGATGGGCTTTGCCGCCCATGTTGCCGATCAGGTCGCGTTCATGGAAAAAGGCGAACTGGTCGCCGTGGACAGCCCTCAGGGCATCTTCCACGCGCCGAAGGACCAGCGCATATGGAACTTCCTGCGCACCTACCACGAGCGCAACAGCTTCTGAACGAACAAGGGGGCGTTTTGCCCCCCGAAACGCCCTTGCCGGCAGGAACCGCGCGGGCAGGGCTTGTGGCAAGGGATCGGCGGCCTATGTGAAAGGGACAACCGTAAGGACCTTTTCATGCCCAGATCCCAGCTATTTCAGCCGATTGCCATTGGCGGCAAGACCCTTTCCAACAGGATCGTCATTGCTCCGATGTGCACCTATTCCGCCGAGAATGGGCGGATGACCGACTGGCACCTGATCCATCTTGGCGCCCTGTCGCATTCCGGCGCTGCCATTCTGACCATCGAAGCCACCGCCGTCCTGCCCGAGGGCCGCATCTCTTATGGCGATGTCGGGCTGTGGGATGACGAAACCGAAGCGGCGATGGATCGCGTTCTGAAAGGTGTCCGGGCCTGGTCCGACATGCCCATCGCGATCCAGCTTGCCCATGCCGGGCGTAAGGCCTCGACCGCGAAGCCATGGGAAGGCGGGGCCCAGATCGCGCCTGATGCCGCGAATGGCTGGCAGACGGTCTCGGCCTCGGATCTGCCCTTTGCGGAAAGTGACCATCCTCCGGTGACGCTGGACCGGGCAGGGCTTACACGTGTACGTGACGCCTTTGCCGCAGCGGCGCGTCGGGCGGTGCGGCTGGGGATCGACGCGATCCAGATCCACGCCGCGCATGGTTATCTGTTGCATCAGTTCCTGTCGCCACTGTCGAACCGGCGCGAAGATGAATATGGTGGCAGCCTTGAAAACCGCATGCGTTTCCCGCTGGAGGTTTTTGAGGCGGTGCGAGACGCCGTGCCAGAGGGCTATCCGGTGACGGCCCGCATTTCGGGCACTGATTGGGTCGAAAACGGTTGGGACATCGAAGGCAGCATCGCCCTTTCGCAGGCGCTGGAGGCGCGGGGATGTGCCGCCATTCATATCAGCAGCGCCGGGCTGGACCCGCGTCAAAAGATCCCGGTCGGGCCGAATTATCAGGTGCCGCTGGCGCGCGCCGTCAGGCAGGCGGTAGGTATCCCGGTCATTGCCGTTGGTCTGATTACCGAGCCTGAGCAGGCCGAGGCTATCGTCGCCACGGGTGACGCAGACATGATCGCACTGGCTAGAACCGTGCTTTACGATCCCCGCTGGCCCTGGCACGCGGCGGCCAAACTTGGTGCCAGCGTCAAAGCCCCACCGCAATTCTGGCGCAGTCAGCCTTCGACACTAAAGAGCCTGTTCCAGACTGACTGATCCCCCAACGCTGATATTGCCCCTGCTGTCATGTCACACCGCCCGCAACCAGCCGGGCGGTGTGTCCATGTGATGGTTCAGCTGGCGGCCGCCTCTTGGTGATGCGGGTCGCTGATGTCAAAAATCATCAGCCCATCCTGCGGTACCTGCCGGTTGATCCAGCGCGGATCGCGCAACGAGCGTTCTGCGTCCCGCCGCCCGTCGTGCCAGTGATCCAGCATCGAAAGGCGCGAGAATTCGTAATCCTTGGATGCGCCTTCATAGCTTGCATGGCGATAGATCAAATGCATCAGGCTGACCGGATGGGCAGGGCCTGCCTCGATCAGCCGGGTCAGATCCGGGTCGTCACGGAATTCGCGGGGCAGGCGGGCGCGCAATCGGCGCGCTGCGCTGGCCAGCGCATGACGGTTGCGGAATTCATCGGTGTTCAGCCGTGTACGGCTGGAAAAGCGGATCTCGCGTTCGCGTTGTTCAACCTCGGCCATGGAGCGGGGCAGGCTGTCCCGCGACGGGTAAAGGTCCACCTGATAGATGGACAGTGGCCGGGTGCTGGGTGTTTCCAAGACGAATTGCAGTGGTGAGTTCGACACCAGCCCGCCGTCCCAATAGTGTCGCCCCTCGATCTCGACCGCAGGAAAACCCGGCGGCAGCGCACCCGAGGCCATGATATGATCAACGGTGATCGTGGTCTCGCGGCTGTCGAAACAGGTGAAATTGCCCGTCTCGACATCCACGGCGCCGATAGACAGCCGGGGTCCATAGCGGTTCAGGTGGTCAAAGTCGATCAGCTCTAGCAGCGTATCGCGCAGGGGCCCGGTGTCATACCAGCTGGTCTGGCGCATCAGGCCGGGCAGAAACGAAAAGAGGTCCGGCAGACGCGGGCGGAAAAAGCCTGGCGCACCCAGCAGCGCAGTCATGGCGGCGCTGCCTTCGTTGCAGGCAGCACGCATCTGTTCATGCAGCGGCCCCTTGCCAAGGCAGGGGGCCATGAGCCAGGGTGCCCCCGTCACCCGATCCCAGAACTGACGCAGCGCTGGCAAGCGTTCACCCGGAGGGTTTCCCGCAATAAGCGCCGCATTGATCGAGCCGATCGAGATTCCGGCCAGCCATTCTGGTTCCTGCCCTGCGTCGCATAGTGCCTCGTAAGCGCCGGCCTGAAACGCCCCCAGCGCGCCGCCCCCTTGCAGAACCAGCACAATTTTTTCGGGGGTTTCCCGATTTTTGTCCCTCATTCCGGCTCCAGATCTTCTGGTGTGATTCCCTGCACGCTATGTCTCAGGAATGAAGAATTCCATAACGCGGAAAACCGCGGATAAAAAATTGTTAAAAATCAAATTTATAACTGACATATGTCACAGTGACGGCAAGGAAATCGGTCGGAACGATTGCCACGGCGCTGTCAACGGATATATTGAAGGGTGACACAGCCGGAGCCAACCGCCGACAAGCGCATGATCGACGACCCTTCCGACAGGTGCAGCATGCTGCATCCGACCAGCCTTCCGGCTTTGCCCCTCCCCCAGCGAGCTCCCTAGATGTGGATCGAAATCCTAGTCGTTCTTGTCCTGACCCTGCTTAACGGGTTGCTGGCCATGTCCGAGCTGGCGATTGTCTCTGCCCGCCCTGCGCGGCTGAAGGTCTTGGCCGAGCGTGGCGACCGGGGGGCGGGCACCGCGCTTGCATTGGCCGAGGAACCGGGTCGTTTTCTGTCCTCGGTCCAGATCGGCATCACGCTGGTTGGTGTGTTGTCGGGGGCCTTTTCCGGCGCGACCCTGGGTGCGCGGCTTGCCGCGGCGCTGCCGGGTCTGGGGGTGCCACCTTCGCTGGCACAGCCTTTGGGCATGGGCGGTGTGGTCGTGGCGATCACCTATCTGTCGCTGATTGTCGGCGAGCTGGTGCCAAAACAATTGGCGCTGAAATCGCCCGAACGGGTCGCGGCGCGGGTGGCTCCGTTGATGCAGGCGATCTCACGCGGGGCGGCGCCGCTTGTCTGGCTGCTTGATCGTTCGGGCAAGCTGCTGCTTGCGGCACTGGGGCAGTCGAGTGAGGACCGCCAGACCATCAGCGACGAAGAGATCAAGCTGGTCATCTCGGAGGCCGAGACGGCGGGCGTCATCCACCGGGCCGAAACCGAGATGATTGCGGGCGTCATGCGTATTGCCGACCGCAGCGCGCGCGGGCTGATGACCCCCCGGCGCGAGATCGAGGCGATCGACCTTTCAGACAGCTGGGAAGAAATGGCGCGCAAGTTCCGCGACAGCCGCCGTACCCGTCTGCCGGTCAGCGACGGCGACCCGAACAACCTGATCGGTGTCATCGCCAGCGTCGACCTGATGTCGCAGAGCCGGGCCGAGGCGGTTGATCTGCGCGAGGTGATGCAGCCCGCTCCGATTATCCCGGAAACGATGGATGCCCCCGAGGTTATCGCCCGGCTGCGCGCCGCACCGGGTCAGATGCTGCTGGTCTATGATGAATACGGCCATTTCGAAGGCGTCGTCGCGCCGATGGACGTGCTTGAGGCGATTACCGGTGAGTTCGCGGGCTTTTCGGATGATGAGCCAAAACTGGTCGAGCGGGATGACGGTAGTTTGCTGGTCGCGGGCTGGATGCCGGTCGATGAATTCGCGGATCGTCTGTCGGTGCCTCTGGATGAGGATCACGATTATTCGACCGTGGCTGGTCTGGTTCTGGATCTGGCGGGCCGCCTGCCGCAAGCCGGGGACCGCGTGATCTGGCAGGGTTGGCAGATCGAGGTCGTCGATATGGACGGCCGGCGCATCGACAAGCTGCTGGTTCACCGGCTGCCTGCCTGAGCGGACCAGCTGCACGGCGCCTTGTGACTTTCGCTGGGGCGGGTAACCTTGGGCCATGAATTTTACCCTGCGCCAGATCACCTATTTCCTCGCGGTTGCCCGGCTGGGCAATTTCGGTCGCGCCGCCGAAACCGTCCATGTTTCGCAGCCGGGCCTGTCAAGCCAGATCGCCCAGCTTGAATCGCGTCTGGGCGGTACGCTGTTTGAGCGTGGGGCAGGGGCGGGGCCCGTCCGGCTGACGGCCTTGGGTGAGCGGCTTTTGCCCGTGGCCGAAGAGTTGATCGACACTGCCAGGCGGCTGGATGCGCTGGCGCGAACCGGGCCTTCGCCCCTGTCTGGCCGGCTGCGGCTCGCGATCATTCCGACGGTTGCGCCCTATCTGATCCCGCATCTGATTCCGGCCTTGCGGATCAGTCACCCCGGTCTGGATCTGGAGCTGCATGAGGTTGTGACCGACGATCTGATCTCGGGCGTGCAGAGGCGGCGCTTTGATGCGGGGATCATGGCCCTGCCGGTCAGTGAGGCGGGGATCGAGGCCGAGGCGGTCTTGCGCGACGCCTTTCTGATTGCGCTGTCGGGCAATGATACCACCATCCTGTCGGGTCCGGCCCGTCCTGACAATATCGAGGCCGAGCGGCTGCTATTGCTGGCCGATGGCCATTGCCTGCGCGATCAGGCGCTGGAGGTTTGCGGGTTGCGCAGTCCGCGCCGCAAGCTGAATCTTGAGGCGGCCTCGATGGCGACGCTGATGCGGATGGTGGCAAGCGGCATGGGTATGACGCTGATCCCGCGTCTGGCGCTAAAGGATGAGAACCGCGATGGCGGGCTGCGCATCGTGCCTTTTGCCGAGCCTGCCCCCTCACGTGATCTGGCTGTGGTCTGGCGGCATAACGCCGAGACAGAAACCGATGCCCGCGCCCTTGCCGCAGCAGTGCGCGGCATTGCGCCGGTGCTGGGGGTCGAGCCCATCGGGCCGCCCGGAGCGGCTGCCGGTGATCAGATCAGGATCAGCGCAGAACGATCTTGACCGGCAGCACCAGCGAGGTGGTCTTGCCCGAAGGCGGCGCGGGCAGGCGCGGCATACGTGAAGCCTGACGGTTCAGCACCGAATCGATTCCCGCATCTCCGGTCGAGCTTGCCAGTGCCGCCCCCGCCACCCGACCGCTGGGGTCGACGGTAAAGCGAACGGTGATGGTGATGCTGCCCCGGCCGCGGCTGGAAAAGTTGGCACGCTGCATGTGACGGGCGACGGCGGTCTGAACCTTGGACTGCCAGCTTGCGACCTGCTTTGCGCTGGGGGCGCTTGCCCCGGCTTGCGGGGCGGCGGTGCGCTGGCCCTGCGGTGCCCGCACCTGTGTCGCAGCCGTGCGGGCCTGTTGCGGCTCGGGGGCTTTTTCCTTGGGTTCGCGCTTTCTTTGCTCGGGTTCGCGCTTGACGACCTTGGGCTCGGGTTCGGGCTCCGGCTTTTCACGCTCGGGCCGTTCGGGCGGACGGGGGGATTTCTGCAGCACGACCGCATCCGGCGGCGGCGGAAACAGCGAGTTCATGTCTGCCATCGGCTCAAGCTGCTGCATGGGCAGCATGGGCATTTCCGGTTCCGGTTCCGGTTCTGGCTCGGGTTCCGGCTCGGGTTCCGGTTCCGGTTCTGCTTCGGCGGTTTCGGTTATCTCGGCTTCGTCCGGGGGGGCGGCCGCTTCGGGCATCGGGGCCAGGTCGACAAACACCGGTTCGGGCAGGCCGGGTGGGGTGGCCGCCTCGGCGCGGTGCAGGATCCATAGCGCGCCGCCCAGATGGGCAGCCAGCACCATCACCGCGGCGCTGCCCCAAAGCACGCCTTCGCGCATCATCAGGGATGAGGGTTTCAGGCTCATGGCTGGCTCGTTCCACTGGCCGCGGTTGCTGGGGCAGGGGCAGCCGCTGGCGCGCCCGCTGGGGCATCGGCAGCGGCCTCAACGGCAACTGGTGCCGCCTCAAGCCCGACCAATGCGATTTTCAGATAGCCCGTCTCGCGCAGGGTATTCATCACCCCCATCAGGTCCCCGTAAGAGACGTCCCTGTCCGCGCGCAGAAAGATGCGTTCTTCCCGGTTGTTCTTGGTCGCCTCGGCCAGCGCGGCGGCCAGTCCTCCGGCCGGGACATCATCGTTGCCGATCGACAGCGTCAGGTCGGGTTTGACGGTGACATAGACCGGCAGATCCGGGCGCTGCGCCGGGGTCGCGTTCGAAACCGGCAGATCCACGTTCACATCAACCGTGGCCAAGGGGGCTGCCACCATGAAGATGATCAGCAGCACCAGCATCACGTCGATGAAGGGCGTAACGTTGATCTCGTGATTTTCGACCAGGTCGTCGCCTTGAGATTCGCGGATGCCGCCGGCCATGGCTCAGACCTCCGTGCGTGAGGTGGTGCCGCGAAAATCAAGATCGCGGCTGAGAAGGCGCCGGACACCAGCGCCGGCATTGCCAAGCCGCAGGCGATAACCGGTGATGGCGCGGGCAAAGACGTTATAGATCACCACTGCCGGAATTGCCGCGACAAGGCCGATGGCTGTTGCCAGCAGCGCCTCGGCGATACCGGGGGCGACGACGGCAAGGTTGGTGGTCTGTGCCCTCGAAATGCCGATAAAGCTGTTCATGATGCCCCAGACGGTCCCGAACAGCCCGACGAAGGGCGCAGTCGAGCCAATGGTCGCCAAAACACCAGTGCCCCGGCTCATGCGACGGCTGGCGATGGCCTCGATCCGTTCAAGGTAGGAATCGACGCGTTCTTTCAGGCCGGTGTCGCCCGCCTGATCCAGTGCAGCGGCAGAGCGGTCGTATTCCACCGCAGCCGCGCGGATCATCTGCGACACCGGATCGCGGCGGTTACCAACGGCGGATTGTGCCGCCGTAAGGCTGGCCGCACCCTCGATGCGGCGGATGCCGGATTGGGCCCGGCGCATTGCGCCCAAAAGCTCCAGCATCTTGGCGACCAGCACGGTCCAGGTCACGACCGAGGCGAAAGCCAGACCGATCATCACGCCCTTCACCACCCAATCGGCGGCAAGGAACATGCCCATGGGCGAAAGGTCGTGGGGCAAGTTCGGGTCGCGGGCGGGCGGGTTCAGGACCGGAGCCAGCGCGTCCTGAACCGATTGCGGCAGGATGCCGGAACCTGCGGGCGCAGCCGTTTCGGGTGCGGTGGCGGATTCGGCCACCGGAGTCACCGCAGTTGCGGCTGGTTCGGTGGGCTGTGTTTCAGCCGGGACAGTGGCCGCCGGCGCGTTTTCGGCCGGCGCCGGGGCAATGGCTGCCGGTGCGGTCTGTTGTGGCGCAGCGGCGGGTGCCTCGGTGGTTGTCGCAGCGGTGGCGGGCTGTGACGCGCTGTCCTGTTGCGCGGTTGTCTGCGCCGGAGCGGTTTCCGATGCGGCATTCTGCGGCGCAGGTGCTGCCGTTTCCGGCTGGGCGGCGGGTTCAGGTGCAGGTTGGGCGCCGGAGGGGCTTTCCTGTGCCGAAAGGGGGGCAGCCATCAACAGGCAGGTCAGCGCGAGGGCGGTCCCCGCTCGGAGGCGCGGCAGCGGAAGATGAGTCATGGCGATCCTTAGTCGTTCCGGCATTTGATCCGTCCGCATCTGGCTGGGGCGAGGCAGGCACCAAGAGCTGTGCCATCAGGCCCATTGGCCGCGGTCCGGGGACCGTATCAATCACCAAGGTAAAATTGTCAACTATTCCGGGCGACCTGTCACCGGTCAGGCGGACCAATAGGCGGCAAGGTGGGTAAGGCCCTTGTCATGGCCCAATTCTTCATGCAGCAGGGTGCGGATGGCGGTGACGCCCGATTTCTCGGCGGCCATCCACGCATAGCTGTCAGGCGCGGGCGGGCTCTTTCTTAGCTGTGCGCAAAGCGCCGCAGCACCTTCCGGCAGATGGATGAGGTCAAAGCCCCGGGGTCTGGGCAGGGGATAATCGGCGCATTTCCCAAGCAGCCAGACCTGCCCCTTTGCATGGTTCGCCTGCGATTCAAGGATGCGGGCAAGGGCGGGATAGGCGGTTTCATCCCCGGCAAGAAGCAGGTGCCGCTGCTTGGGGATACCACCGCCGCTTGGGCCAAGCAGGCCGATGTGCTGACCGGGCAGGGCGTGGCGCGCCCATTCGGCCGTGCGTCCGCCAGTGTGGTCAAAGATATCGAGGTCGAGCCAGCCAGCATCGGGGTCGATATGGCGCACTGTATAAACCGGACGGTGCAGCGCCTTGCTGCCCTTGGGCCAGATAATCTGACCGTTCGCGCCGATTCGGGGCCATTCCGGGGACAGGTCCCCGGCCGGGGGCAGTACCAGCCGGAAATGGATCGAATCGGTTCCGGCGAGGCGATGCAGATCCGGGGCCGTCAGCCGCACACGCAGGAAATCGGGGCATAAAGGCGTAATTGCGCTGACCTCGGTAAGGCTGAAGTTGCCCGGAAATGTGCCAATATCCTTGTCCGAGGGCCAGCGCAGGGCCGCCCTGGGCAGGTGACTGGCAAGATACTCTGAGATTTCTCGCTGCATCGCGCCCAGCCACTCGGCCCGATGGGCGCGGGCAAAGACCAGAACGCCGTCGCCGCGCTTTTTTGCGCCGAACTCTCCCTCATCGACCTGGCACCAGATCGAGCGGCCATGCCCGATGTGCAGATCCAGCCCCTGCGCCCGCGCCTTGTCGCGGATCAGTTGCTCAACCGGCGCGAAGTCCTGACCGGGCAGCAGCGCTTCGGACTGGAATTCGGGCAGAGGAGTAATGCGCATGTCTCGTCGTCGCCTGTCACGGATTTCCGACCCAAACGGCCTTTAGATTATCGGCGCTGCGGGTTCACAACAGCCATTCCTCGTCCAAACTTACCGGGCAAGTTCGGATGCTGCCATCGCCGCAATCGTCAGATCCACCTTTGCCAGCGGATCTTTATCTTGCAGGAACCAGGCCGCCGACAGCCCCGTCCATGCGAGAATCCATTGCAACAAGCGGCGGCGCTCCAGGCCCGATGCCTCGACCACCACGCTAAGCCTTTGCTGAAAGCGCCCCGGCTGGGTCGCAACCGGGTGCGTTGGGTCGCTTAGATCGGGATTGGTGAAAATATTGGCATAGTCAAAGCCACGCTCACCGATAAGCCCATGCGGATCTGTCGCGCGCCAGCCGCGTTCACCGAAGTCTAGGACGTTATCGTGGTGAAGATCACCGTGCAGGACGGTCTGCTCTCTTTGGTCGGCAAGCAGGTCCCGCGCTGTCTGCAGGCTTTGGACCAGAATGCCCCCATGGTTTACAGCACCTGCTTCAAGGTCATGGAACCAGCGGTCCAGAGGGACCAGATCGGGTAACTTGCCGGAACGCTGACGATGCAGCCGCTTAGCCGTCGCACAAAGAATGCGGCAGGCGCTATCGTCCCCGCCCGTGCGCGCCATATCGGCCAATGACCGCGTGCCGGTCGCCCGCTCCATCAGTATGGCGTGATCATCCCGGGCCAGGACCTTGGCCGCGCCGTCGCCTGCCCACCAATCCATCAGGGCCGCTCCGCGCTGCTGATCCGGCTGCGAAGAGAGTTTCAGCATCGCAGGCATTTCCTGCCGCAAAACCGGAAGCAGACGGGCGGTCGCCGTGATGACCGGCTCACCATCGGCTAGCAGACCCCAGCGATGTAAGTAAGGCCTGAACATGGCGTTCTTTATAAGCCGATGTGGGGGCGGAGGCTATGTGAACAACGGCAGAGGGGTGAGCTGTAACGCAATAGTTCTTTGCTGACGTTCAGAACCCATGGCGGGCGGCTGTGATGGCGTGGTATCCTTGTTCACGCAGTCCCCTCACAGCATCGGCATTCATCGGAATAATGATCTTTGTCGCAGTTTCGATGCGAGAGATGATCGCCTCGCGCGGACCTGTTTTCCACGCGTCACCGGCATAAAATGCCGACTGCGCCTCATCCAGTTCCGCCATATCTGCAAAGCCCCGGATCAATCCATATCCGTCGGGATCATGCATGGATTGCCCGTGCCAGATCACATCAATCCCATTCTGCCGGTGAAGCGGGACACTGATGTTATGCATGATATCAAAGAATTCACCCCCTGTGCCGGGCTTAAGCTTGTAAAGCAATATTTCGATAAGGCGGGGCATGGCGTTCTCCTTTTGTCCCGGCAGTTATCCGAAAACGCACCATCTGCGCAATGACTGCCTTCTTTCACCCAGAGACCTGCCATCGCTGATGCAAGGCGCTCATTGCGGGTGGTCGTGCATCTATGCAGAGACCATGCGTGTGAATACATCGTTCAGATATGCTTGCTCTCGGATGCGGAAATGCGTGGTGCCGATTTTTTCAAAGCCGTGCTTCAAATAAAAAGCTATCGCCGGGGCGTTTTCGGAATTAGCGGTCAGCCACACTGACGGGCTGCCCAGACTGCCCGCGCAGATCAGCCCTTGTTCAAGCAGAGCATTCCCGATGCCTCTGCCATGGTGGCGCGGCTGCACGTAGAGGGTCGATATCTCTGTGTTTGAACAGGCTGAAAAAGGCACGTTCTCACGTTGAGTGAGGCGGATGAAGCCATCAATGCCGTCTTCATTTTCCGAAACGATCACATGCTCGCCGGAGTTGCCGAGCAAGGCTGCAAACTTGGCTGTTGTGAACTCGTTCAGCGCATATTCAGCAAAGAATGCGCTTACACCTTTCCGGAGATAGGTCCCCACCCAAACCTCGATAGAAATGGCGGCAAGGGCCGGCGCGTCAGTTGGTTGCGCTGTGCGGAGCTTCATTTGTCAATTTCCAACGTTGTGTGACGCGGGGCGTGATTGCGAACAAACGGTAACTGGGGCTGCGCCCCTTACCAGATGTCCGCCGTCAGCCATGCGCCATTGAGGCGATAAGGTGTCGGCCGCCGTCCGGCCCCCAAACATTCATGCGAGGCGGGCGACCTCGGCTGTGGCGGCGTCAAGCGCGCCAGACCCATGAGGGATGTTCAGCGCGGTCATTCCGGCCTCGATTACTGCCAGAACGCCCAGAAGCTGATGGGCATTGGCGTGACCCATATGGGCGATGCGCAGCGCGTGACCGGGGTCGGGCGCACCAAGGCCGACACCCAGCGTCACCCCTGCCTTGCCAGCCGTCCAGTCGCGCAGGGCGCTGGCCTGTGTCACCCGCGCGGCAGTGACCGAGCGGGCGCGGCCGGCTGGATCAGAGATCATTGCCCCGATCCCCGGATTGTCCGCGCCCCAGCGGTCCAGTGCCGCCCAGCAGGCCCGGGCCAACCCTTCATGCCGGGCCCATGCGGCGGCCAGGGTTTCTTCGTCAAGCAGGATGCGCAGCGCCTCGTTCAGACCAAAGACCAGCTGTACGGGCGGGGTGCCACCCCAGAATTGCCATAGTTCTTCTGCCTCGGCGCGGGGGGTCCAGTTCCAATAGGGGGTGGCAAGGCTGCTGGGTTTGCGCGCCTTGAGCCGTTCCGAGAACCAAACGAAGGTCAGGCCCGGCGGCACCATCAGCCCTTTTTGGCTGGCCGATACCAGCAAATCCACGCCCCATTCGTCCATCAGCATCGGCTCGCAGCCGAGTGAGGCGATGGCGTCGACAGCCAGAAAGGCAGGGTGGTCGCCCATTGCGGCGCGCAGGGCAGGGATATCGGCGCGGGCCGAGCTGGCGGTATCGACCTGACAGACCAGAACCGCACGGATCTGCCCCTCACGGTCCTGCGCCAGCCGCTCGGCCAGCCGCTGGGGATCGGGGGGCGCAAGGCCGAAATCAAGCTCTTCGACCTCGATCCCCATTGCGCGGGCCGAGGCTGCCCAGCTGCGTCCGAAATGGCCCGAGATCAGTGCCAGCGCCCGCTCGCCCCGGTCGAGCATGTTGACATTCGCGGCCTCCCACCCGGCATGGCCGTTGCCGATATAGGGCGCGACATGGGCCGAGGTCCCGGCCAGCCGTTTCAGCCCCGCGATCAGGGTGCGGTTCTCGGCCGCGAGGTCCGGGCCATAGATATCGGGCGAGGGGCGGTGCATGGCCCGCAGCACGCGATCCGGGACAGGAGAGGGGCCGGGAATAGCAAGGACGGCGCGGCCCTGGGCAAAGCTCATGGGAATGCCTTTCGTATGACATGCAATCGGTAGGCCGGCCCCTGCGCAAGGTCAACGGGGCGCGTCTGACCCGAGCGCCTTGCCCCCGGACGTCTTGCGGCTTATCCCTTGGGGTCGAACCGAATTCCGGGGATGCGATGGCGGACAGACTTAACAGAACGGCCAATCTGTTCGCCCGTATGTGGCGCGACTATCTGCACCCCTATTGGGCGCGCATCCTGCTGGCGCTGGTTTTTCTGATTGTCGAGGGCTCGACGCTGGGCCTGCTTAGCTGGATGCTGAAGCCGCTGTTCGACCGGGTTTTTGTCGGTGGCGACACCGATGCGATCTGGTGGGTCGGGGGCGTGATCTTTTCGCTGTTCCTGATCCGCGCCTCGACCTTTGTCATCAACCGTAGCCTGATGACATCGGTCTCGCTGGCGGTTTCGACCAGTATGCAGACGGATTTGCTGCGCCATATCATGACGTTGGACAGCAGCTTTTTCCAGGAGAACCCGCCCGGCGCGCTGATCGAGCGGGTGCAGGGCGATTCCATCGCCGTGCAGGGTGTGTGGTCCACATTCATCTCGGGCGCGGGGAGGGACATGGTCTCGCTGTTGTCGCTGTTCGGGGTTGCGGTGGCGGTCGATCCCTGGTGGACCATGGCGGCGCTGATCGGTGCGCCGCTGCTGATCCTGCCGACCGTGCTGGTCCAGCGATATATCCGCCGCAAGATGCGGCAAAACCGCGTTAATGCCAGCCAGCGCGCCACCCGGCTTGATGAGGTCTTGCACGGTATCAACGCCGTCAAACTGAACCGGATGGAGGATTATCAGGCCGACCGATTCAGCCAGATCGTCAGCCGCATCCGCAAGACCGAGATCAAGATGTCAGGTATCGGCGCCACTGTGCCGGCGCTGGTCGATGTCGTCACCGGGCTGGGCTTTATCGGCGTCCTTGCCCTGGGCGGGGCCGAGGTGACGCGGGGCGAACGCACGGTCGGGGACTTCATGTCCTTTTTCACCGCCATGGCGCTGGCCTTTCAGCCTCTGCGGCGTCTGGGCAACCTGACCGGCACATGGCAGATCGCAGCCGCAAGTCTTGAGCGCATCTATTCCGTGCTTGATATGCAGCCCGGGATTGCATGCGGACCGCGCCGCGAGCCGCCACCCGACACCACCATCCGCTTTCATGATGTGCGGCTGGCTTATTCCGGCCATCCGGTCCTGAACGGGCTGAGTTTTACCGCCGAGTCTGGTCAGACGACGGCGCTGGTGGGGCCTTCGGGCGCTGGAAAATCCACGGTCTTCAACCTGCTGACCCGGTTGATTGATCCCGAAGCGGGCGAGATCACCCTGGGTGGGGTGCCTTTGCGCGAATTCGATCTGGGCGTGCTGCGCGATCAGTTCTCGACCGTCAGCCAAGAGGCCGCGCTGTTTGACGAGACGCTGCGCGAAAACATCCTGCTTGGCCATCCGCAGGATGACAAGGCGCTGCGCCGGGCGACTGTCGCTGCCCATGTTGCGGATTTCACCGATAACCTGCCCCTTGGGCTCGACACGCCGGCGGGGCCGCGTGGCTCGGCCCTGTCGGGGGGGCAGCGCCAGCGCGTGGCGATTGCGCGTGCCGTTCTGCGCGATGCGCCGATCCTGCTGCTTGACGAGGCGACCTCGGCGCTTGATGCGCAAAGCGAGCGGCTGGTCCAGCAGGCGCTGGACGAGCTTTCGGCCGGGCGCACCACCTTGGTCATCGCGCACAGGCTTTCGACCGTGCGCCAGGCCGACAAGATCGTGGTGATCGAGGCAGGCCGGGTTGTCGAAGAGGGCAACCATGACCAGCTAATGGCAAAGGGCGGTGCCTATGCCGCCCTGGTCAGGTTGCAATTCGGAGATCAATGATGCGGCGCATTCTGGCGGTTTCGGGCGAGGATCGGGTCGAGTTCCTGCAAGGCCTTGTGACCAACAAGGTCGGGGACGTGCCTTGCTGGGCGGCGCTGCTGACGCCGCAGGGCAAGTATCTGGCCGATTTTCTGATCGTCCCGGATGGCGCGCGGCTGCTGATTGATGTCGACGCGCGGCTGGCTGATGATCTGATCCGGCGGCTGTCGCTGTACAAGCTGCGTTCACGTGTCACGGTTGAGCCGACCGAACTGACCGTCACGCGCGGTATCGGCGATATGCCTGACGCTGCCATAGCCGATCCGCGGCATGAGGCGCTGGGCTGGCGTCTTTACGGCGGCTCGGGCGGTGAGCGGGCGGCTGACGACGGGATTGATTGGGATGCGATCCGGGTCGGACATTGCATCCCCGAAAGCCTGATCGAGCTGATCCCGAACGAGACCTTTATCCTTGAAGCCGGGTTCGAGCGCCTGCATGGCGTCGATTTCCGCAAAGGCTGCTATGTCGGGCAAGAGGTCACGGCGCGGATGAAGCACAAGACCGAGCTGCGCAAGGGGCTTGTCACCGTCGGCATCGAGGGCGCGGCCCCTGTCGGGACGCCCATCCTGATGGCGGACGGGCGCGAGGCGGGCACGCTTTACACCCAATCCGGCAACCGGGCTATCGCCTATATGCGCTTTGACCGCATGGGCGAGGGGTTGACGGCGGGGGCCGCCCGCATCCTGCCATGACCGCCCCGACCGAGGAGCGTGTGCGCCGCATCGTCCATGTGGATATGGATGCGTTTTACGCCTCGGTCGAACAGCGCGACAATTCCGAGCTGCGCGGGCGCCCGGTCGCCGTTGGCGGCATCCGCCGTGGCGTGGTGGCGGCGGCGAGCTATGAGGCGCGCCGCTTTGGCGTGCGCTCGGCCATGCCCTCGATGCGGGCGATGCGGCTGTGTCCCGACCTGGTCTTTGTAAAGCCGCGCTTTGACGTCTATCGCGCGGTCAGCCAGCAGGTGCGCGACATCTTTTTCGAATACACGCCGCTTGTCGAGCCCTTGTCGCTGGATGAGGCTTATCTGGATCTCACCGATTATCTGCAAGGCCGCACCGCGACGCGCATCGCGCAAGAGATCCGCGCACGTATCCGCGAGGCGACAGGGCTGACCGCCTCGGCCGGGGTCAGCTATAACAAGTTTCTCGCCAAGCTGGCCTCGGACCAGCGCAAACCGGACGGGCTGTTCGTAATCCCGCCCGAGGCTGGACCCGAGTTTGTCCATGGCCTGCCCATCGGTCGCTTTCACGGCATCGGTCCGGCGACAGCGGCGCGGATGGAGTCGCATGGTATTCTGACCGGCGCCGATCTGGCACGGCAGACCCTTGAGTTCCTGACGGCGCGTTTTGGCAAATCGGGCACCTATTACTGGAATATTGCCCGTGGCATAGACACGCGCGAGGTCAAGCCGAACCGTATCCGCAAAAGCATCGGGGCCGAGAACACCTATTTCGAAGATCTGCGCGACCTTCCGGCAGCTCATGAGGCGCTGGAGGTGCTGGCCGACAAGGTCTGGAGGCATGCCACGAATGCCGGGCGCGTGGGGCGGACGGTGACGCTGAAGGTGAAATACGGCGATTTCCGCCAGATCACCCGTGCGCGTTCGCTGCCGCGTCCGGTGGAAAGCCGGGATGAGATGCTGGGCATGGCCCGCGACCTGCTGGGGCCGGTTTTTGCCGACCCGCACGGGGTCAGGCTGTTGGGGATCACCCTGTCCGGACTCGATGAGGCGCGGCAGGATGAGCCGCCGCGCCAGCTTGGTCTTTTTGATCAGGCGTAAAGACTGGTCACGCCGACCTTTTGATGGATGCCGTTCACCGTTTCCTTGTCTAGCCCAAGGTTCTGGGCAAGCTCGTGCAGGTATTCGGCCTCTTTCCGATTGTCGAATTCGATCGCCATCAGTGACATCAGATAGATTTGGGGGCCAAAGCCCTCGGGCACTTCGCGGGCCAGCGCCGCCGCATTGACGGGGGCTGCCATCTGTTCGCGGATAAAGGCGCGTTCTTCGTCGTCCAGCTCGCCGAATTCCGACATCAGCTTGGCTTTTTCCTGCTCGTCGATCTCTCCGTCTGATTTCGCCGCCTGGATCATCGCCCTGAGCATCAGGCCGGCCAAAGCGTTCTGTTCGGGCGTGGGCGCGGTCGAGGGCTCATCACCGGTCGCAAGCGCCTCGTTGAAGAGCTCGCCAAAGCTGGCATCGTTCTGGGGTTGTGCACCCTTTTGCGCCAGCCCGCCGGTGCTGCCCTGCGGGGCCTGAGCCTGCGCGCAGCCGCGACCGCCCAGAAGATCACCCAGAATACCGCCAAGGCCGCCAGCCGCCGCGCCGCCAAGGACGCCGCCCAGGCCGCCAGAGCCGCCCGAACGGCCACGCGGCCCGGCCAGCTGGTCAAGCAGGCCACCCAGCCCGCCCTGTGCCGTCCCGGCCGAGCGGGGGGAATTCGGGCCACCATAGGCCGAGCCGCTGCCTGTACGACCGCCCAGCACCTGACCCAGCATATCGCCAAGCCCGCCCGAGCCGGTGCTGCGGCTGCCCGCCCCACCGGTGTTGTTGCCAAAAAGCTCGTCCAGCAGGCCGCCCGAGCTACGCCCGCCGCCGCTTTGAGGCCGGTTCTGGGCGTTCTTCATCATGGTTCCGATCCCTTTGGCCAGCATGACGCCAGCCGCGACGCGGGCGAGGGATTTCATCAGGCTCATAGCATTCCTCCGAAAGCGTTGCGCGGCCGCCGGGCCGGGCAGCCTTGTCTGCCGGATTCCAACGTCTTTGCCGGGCAGAGGTTCCCGCGTTTCATGCTTATGTCGCCGGGTCGGGCGCCCTTGATTTTTCCCCGGCCGGATTATAAGTCGCGGCGGATGTTTCACGACGGGGGCTGTCGCGCGGGTGGCCCCCCCGATAGGAGGCCAGGATGGCAAAGGCAAAGTTTGAACGTACGAA